>USBW01000013.1 GCA_900553045.1 uncultured Mycoplasmatota bacterium
TTGAAAAAGAAGACTTTTTGACTACTGCTGATCCATATGTACTGAAATTCTTAGCTCATCCAGAATTTACTAATTATCGCAATGCTCAAATCTTGAAGGAATATGAATTTATCTTTGAAGAAGAAGAGATCCTTCATGGAATAATTGACTTAATGTTTGTTTATCCTTCTTATATTCAGCTTATTGATTATAAATTAAAAAATATTTCTGATGCAGCATATTTAAAACAATTATTAGGTTATCAATCCTATATTGAGAAAATTACCAAGAAGAAGGTCGAGTTATATTTGTACTCTATTATTGATGATAAATTGGTGAGTGTTACTAAAGATCTTTCTTTGGTTTAATGTTTTAAATTGTCTTTTTAAATCCTTGTAAAGTAATTGAAATGCCTAATTAGATAGTCTATAATAATATTAGAATTGGAGATGCTAGTATGTGGTCGTTTAAAGATTTAAAATCTCAAGCTAAAGTAAAATTAAAAAAGAATTACTGGTTATATCTAACTATCTGTTTTCTTTTAGCAGTTTTTGCTTTTAGATACGTTACTACTAATTTTGCTTTTAATTTAGATGGAAGTCTTAAGATTTTTGATGTTTTTTCTAATTTAACAGCTATTGAAAGTGGAGAATTTAAAATTGCGTTAAACGGAATTTTAGATTCTTTGTTACAATCAAATGGTTATATGGTCAAAGTTTTCATTTCGATCTATGAGTTTTTCAAGAATCATTTAACATTTGGTTTCCTTTTAATTTTTGCAGCTTTTTTAGAGTTTCTTTACTATGTTTTTGTGGCCAATCCTCTTTCGGTTGGCGGTAAAAAAGTTTTTATTGAAGATGCTTTAAATAAAGATAGCGATGTTAAACCTACTAGTTATGGTTATATTTGGTACGGATTTAAAAATGGTAATTATTCAGCTGTAGTTAAGACGATGTTCTTCTATAATCTTTATTTATCTTTATGGTTTTTTACTGTTATTGGTTACTTTATTAAAATTTATGAATATCGTATGGTACCATATATTCTAGCAACTTCTCCCAACCTTTCTAGAAAGGAAGTTTTTGCTAAATCAAAAGCGATGATGCAGGGCAATAAATGGCGTACGTTCCTCTTAGACCTTTCTTTTATTGGTTGGAATTTGTTGGGAGTTTTAACTTTAGGATTACTTAATATCTTCTTTGTCAATCCTTATTTTGAAGCTACTAATGCTGAGCTTTATAAAACTTTAAAAGGGGTGAATTAATTATGCGTGTTAGTGATGATACTATTAAAAAAATGAATGAGTACTTTATGGCTTTAAATTATTTGTCTGTTGGACAGTTGTATCTATTAGATAATCCTTTATTAAAAAGGCCTTTAGAACCTAGTGATATTAAGAAAAAAATCATTGGACACTGGGGGACAGCTCCTGGGCAAAATTTTATTTATCTGCATCTTAATCGAATTATTAAACAGTATAATCTTAATATGATTTATATTGCAGGTCCTGGTCATGGAGGGCAGTTTTTCTTAAGTAATGCTTATCTTGAAGGAACTTATTCTTCAGTTTATAAAGAGATAACTCAAGATGAGGAAGGTCTAAAAAAATTGATGCGTCAGTTTAGTTTTCCTAAGGGTGTTTCTAGTCATGTTGCTCCTGATGTGCCTGGTTCTATCAATGAAGGTGGAGAATTGGGCTATAGTTTGGCTCATGCCTTTGGGGCAGCTTTTGATAATAAAGATTTAATTGTTGCTTGTGTGATCGGAGATGGCGAGGCTGAAACTGGACCACTTGCGGCATCTTGGCACTGTAATAAATTGCTTAATCCTTCAAAAGATGGAACTGTGTTACCAATTTTACATTTAAATGGTTATAAAATAGCTAATCCTACCGCTTTCGGAAGAATGTCTAATCAGGAACTTATCTCATATTTTAGTTCTTTGGGCTATAAACCATATATTGTAAGTGGCAAAGATTACTCTATTCATCGTTTAATGATTAATACTTTAGATAAGATCGTTAAAGATATTCAAAAAATAAAGAAAGAAAATTCTAGTAATATTAAATGGCCAATGCTAATTTTAAAAACTCCTAAAGGATGGACAGGCCCAAAAGTAGTTGAAGGACTAGCAGTTGAAAATAGTTTTAGATCACATCAGATACCACTTACTTTTGCTTCTTTTGCGAAGGATGCTCCTCTTTTAGAAAAATGGTTAAGAAGTTATCATCCTGAGCTTATTTTTGATGAAAATGGACGTTTACGTAGCGACTTAAAAGAGCTAGCGCCTTCAGGAGATGCTAGAATGAGTGCTAATCCTATAGCTAACGGTGGGTTGCTTTTAAAAGATTTAAATTTACCTGATTTTCGTAATTATGCTGTTACTTTTGAAAAGCCTGGAACAATTAAAAAAGAAGATATGCGTGTTTTGGGTACTTTTATAAGGGACATAATTAAAAATAATCCAGATAATTATAAAGTGTTTGGCCCTGATGAAGCTTTATCTAACCGTCTTAACGCTGTCTTTGAAGTAACAGGTAGAAAATGGAATGGTAAAACTTTCAAAAGTGACGAATTTCTTTCACCAACTGGTCAGGTAGTAGACTCTCTTTTATCAGAGCATATCTGCGAAGGCCTTTTAGAAGGTTATTTATTGACTGGGCGTCATGGTTTTTTCCATACTTATGAGGCTTTTGTTCGTATTGTTGATTCGATGGCTAGCCAACATGCTAAATGGTTAAAAGTTGCTAAAGAAGTGCCTTGGCGTAAACCTATTTCTTCTTTAAACTACATACTTACATCTCATATTTGGCAACAAGATCACAACGGCTATACTCATCAAGATCCTGGTTTTTTAAATCATTTAGTAACCAAAAAAGCTGACATTGTCAGAATCTATTTACCATTTGATGCTAATACTTTATTATCTTGTTATGATCATGTTGCTAGAACTAAAAATTATATAAATGTTATTGTAGCTTCCAAACATCCTAGTTTACAGTGGCTTAATATGGAAGAGGCCACCAAACATTGTGCTAAAGGAATTGGCATATTAGAATTTGCATCTTCCAAGGGTAATCCTGACGTCGTTTTAGGTTGTTGTGGTGATACTCCAACTTTAGAAGTTTTAGCTGCTACTAAAATTCTTAAACAGTTTTTACCAAAGTTAAAAGTACGAGTTGTCAATGTTGTTGACTTGATGCGTCTTCAGACAGATTTAGAGCATCCTCATGGCTTGACTCAAAAAGAATATAACAGTCTTTTCACAACATCTAAACCGATAATCTTTGCTTTTCATGGTTATCCTAATTTAATCCATCAGTTAACTTATAAGCGTGAGAATAAAAATTTACATGTTCATGGTTACTTAGAAGAAGGTACTATTACAACACCTTTTGATATGCGTGTTCAAAATAAAATTGATCGTTATCATCTAGTGCTTGATGTTTTAAAATATATTAAACCTTCTTGCCCTTCTTTAGAAGAGTACTGTCATCAGATGTTAGAAAAACATGAGCAATATATCCAAGAACATGGTATTGATATGGAAGAGGTTAGGGATTTCACCTGGACTGATTAAAGGACTTGATGTCCTTTTTTGTTTAAAAAAAATTATGATAATTGACGAATAATTGTTCTGATGATATGATGAAAATAGATATTTTAAATTAAAATTTAATTAAATAAAAAAGATGGAGGAAGTATATGAATGAAACTTTACAGAGTATTTTAGATAATATTGTTCATTGGGGATTAGAGTTACTATGGGCGATAATCTTTTTGTTCATTGCTCTAAAAATAGTAAAAATGGTTACTAAATCATTAAAAAATGGTCGTTGGTTAGCAAGATTAGATCCTGGTGTTAAAAGCTTTATTATAAGTTTTATCACTATTGCTTTAAAACTTTTAGTTTTTGTCTCAACCTTAGGTATCTTAGGCCTACCAATGACATCAGTTATCACTTTAGTAGGTTCAATTGGTGTAGCCATTGGTCTTGCATTACAAGGTGGATTAAGTAACCTTGCCGGTGGGGTAATGATTCTAATTTTTAAACCATTTAAAGTAGGAGATTACATTTCTTCTTTAACTTATTCAGGTACAGTTGAAGCAATTACTCTTTTTTATACAACCCTTATAACTAGCAATAATGAAAAAGTAATGTTACCAAATGGTAACTTATCTAACTCTGAAATTGTTAATTATTCAGCTTTACCAAAAAGACGTTTGGACTTACAGATCAATGTTAGTTCTGCTACTAAAGCTAGTAAAGTAAAAGAAATTATCGAAGATATTCTTTCAAGGCAAGAAGAAATTTTAAAAGATGATGAAATATTTGTTCATATCATTGACTATGCTACTGATTCAATTGTTTTTGGAATTAGAGTTTGGGCTCTTCAAGATGACTTAGGTAACTTAAAATATAAAATTCTAGAAGAAATAAAAGAAGAGTTTGATAAAAATAAAATTAAAATGCTTTATAATAAGATTGATGTTAATGTTTTAAAATAAAAGAGCCAGGATACTTTCCTAGCTCTTTAAACTATTTCTTTATTGTGATGTTCGATCTTTTGCCAACTTACCTCTTTACTAGTTAGTGCTTTAAGAAAGCAAGGAATGTAAGTTATTAGAAAGATGGGATGGAAGAATAAGACTTTAAAACGCATTTTTTTATTAATGTTTAGTTTTTTCTTTTCTTTTTGCAAAATATAGAAAGTAAATAAGACTAAAATTAAGTAAATGATGATAATGAAACTTATAAAATAAATAAGATAGTGTAGGTAGATATTACTTTCATTAATGAAGTAATATATGGCGAAAGAAAGGTTATTAATAAGTAGGCCTGCTATGCCAATAATAATTAATAAGAATTGGAAGATTCCTAATTTTTCACTTAGAACTGAGCCGTAGTTTTTACAATTGTTAAGTTTTTTCTTTCTTATTAGAGGAATATATTTTTTTCTAGCCTCTAAATAACCCTTTATCCAGCGAATACGCTGTGTTTTTGACTGTTTATAGGTAATTGGCTGTTCATCATAAAACATGGCTTTATCGTTATAAAAAGTACACATTTCATTAACAATGCTGTATAACGTTAATTCATAATCTTCAGTTAAGCTATGAAAAGGAAAACCATGCCATTTTTTGACTATTTCTTGAGTGACGAAAAAACCTGTGCCACTGACAACTACATTGCCATTACACTCGTTTTTACTTTTATTAATAAATTCATTCATCACTGAAAAAGTTAGGCTTGAAGCTGCACTTATTATGCTTTCATTACCATTTTTACAATTGCGGTAACTGATAACTAAATCATATCCTTCTTGATAGGAAACTAACATATTTTCAAAATAATGATCGTCTAAAATATTGTCTGCATCGAAAATAAAGTATAGATCATACTCTTTTCCTTTTTTCTTCAAATATTTAAAACATTCATCTAAAGCATAACCTTTTCTTTGCTTAGTTAAGTCTTCTCTTACAAAGATACTTCCTTGATACTTTTTAGTTATTGCTACTGTTTTATCATTTAGATCTTCTACTATGACAAAGACATCTTCCATATTGACATTCTGTTTTTTGATACTTTTTAATAATCCTTCGATTACTTTAGATTCATCTCGTGCTGGTATTAAAATAGCGAATTTAGGCTCTTTTTTATCACGTCTTTTAGGTTTGTTGTCATTATCTCTGCTTTTAATTAAACAGATGATCTCAATAAATAGACCAATTATTAAAATAATAATGAAAATAAAATTATTAATATTTGCTATATCAAACATAAGTCCTCCTTATTTATTACTTGGTACCATATTTGGAAAATAGTGGTGTAAAAACTCATCATTATAGTAGTAGTCGTAAAATTCACCGATTGGGGTAAATGGTGGAATACCTTCTCTTCGCAAGGTCTGTCTAAAAAGAGCAGTCCAAGATACTAACATGTCTATCGATAAGAAAATAACTAAAAAAGTGACGATTTTATTACCTATTTTATACGGTATTTTTTCAATTAAATTAGAAATTTTAGGATAGAAATAACAAATATAGATCATACAACATAGACCCCAGAAGAACATATAAGGAATATTTGTTCTACCATTAATATTTAACAACATGTGACTGTAATCCCAGGATTTTGTTCCGATAAAAGTCTCTTGTAAGAAACTTATTAAATACTCAAAACCTCCACCAATTAAAGCTCCATAGATGAATACTTCCCATGGCTTGTATTTTTTTCTTGTAAAAATCCAAGTAAAAAGAACAGCTCCTGCGCCATAAATAGGTGAAAAAGGGCCATAGATTACTCCACGTCGCGACTCCCAGACGATAGTTCCATAATCGATATAATTTCTGACTAAATATAGTATCTGTTCGTAGTATGTTCCAACCACACAACCGATAACAAAGATCAAAAACAATTTTTGAAAACAGATTCCTTTAGCAAAAACTTTCTTTTCTTCGCCCTTTTCTTGACTTATTTGTTCAGAATTTTCTATGTTTTCTTTAGTCTTGATTGTTTCTGTTTTTTTGGCTTTTTTATTATGACTTTTTTTAATTTCTATATTCTTTTCTTTTATCTTCTTATTATCATTTTTTTTATTTAATCTTTTCTTCTTTTTTTTATACTTCATTTTACTCCTCCAAGATTATAATTTGAGTATATCAAAAATACTTATAAAATACTATACTTTTTTAATCTTCGTGTTATAATACTTCTGAGGTTTTATGTATGAAAAAAGTAGAATTATTATTACCAGCCGGTAATATGGACTGTCTTCGTGCGGCCGTGAACAATAAAGCTGACGCAGTTTATTTGGCTGGCAAAAATTTTGGTGCGAGAAAATATGCTAATAATTTTTCTGATATGGAGTTAAAGGAAGCAGTTATCTATGCTCATTTATATGATGTTAAAGTTTATGTGACAGTTAATACTTTAGTTTATGATTCTGAATTGTCATCATTTTTTGCTTATATTGGTTTTTTAGCTAGTATCGGGGTTGATGCTTTAATTATGCAAGATTTAGGAATGATCGACTACTGTTTACAAAGATTTAAAGGCCTAGAGATTCATGCTTCTACTCAAGCGCATAATCATAATGATTACGGATTAGAACATTTAAAGAAATTAGGTGTTAAAAGAGCAGTATTAGCACGAGAGCTCTCTTTAAAAGAAATTAATAATTTAAAGTGTGATATCGATAAAGAAGTTTTTATCTATGGTGCTTTATGTGTCTGTTATTCCGGTCTTTGTCTTTTTTCTAGTATGATTCTTGGCCGTAGTGGCAACAGAGGAGAATGTGCTGGTTTTTGTAGACTTCCTTTTACTTTATATGATGAAAAAGGTAAGATTAGTACCCCTGGTGTGTATTTATTAAGTCCTAAAGAATTAAATACGTTTTCTAAGTTTGATGAGATTTTAGCTTCGCCAATTACTAGTTTAAAAATAGAAGGAAGAATGAAGTCTAAGGAATATGTTGGGTTCACTGCAAAAGTTGCCAGAAATCTTATTGATGAATATTATGAAAAAGGACACAGTAAGTTAAAGGAGGAAGATTTACTTAAACTTAAACTTTTATATAACCGCGATTTCACTTTGGGGCATTTAAATGGGGTTGCGCCTAAAGATTTTTATAATGTTGTAAGTCCTAATCATATTGGTATTGAAATTGGCGATATTTTAGCAGTAGACAAACATAGAATTAAAGTTAAACTATCTTATCCACTAGCTCAAAATGATGGAATTAGGTTTCCTAATGGTGAAGGAATGATCGTTAATTTTCTTTATGACTCCAAAGGTTTATTAACTTCTAGTGCTAAAGCTAACGAAATAGTTTATTTAGATAATAAAGTTGCTTTAACTACCAAAGGAAAGCTACGTAAGACTTTAGATACTAAACTTTTAAATGATATTAATAACGTTCCGCCTAGAAAGATTGCCATCTCTTTTACGGTGGCTGCTCATGTTGGCGAAGCACTTACTATCAGCGTTACGGACTTTAAAAATACTATTTGTTTAACATCAGCTGTTTTACAAAAAGCTACTAAGGTTAATGTTACTAAAGAAGCTATTTTAGAAAAACTAAGTAAACTTGGCAACACTCCTTTTGTTTTGAAAGATGTTAATTTTGATCTTGATAAAGACGTTTTTATTCCTATTTCTTTAATTAATGATCTGCGTAGACAATTAGTTTCAATGTTAATCGAAAAAAGGACAGAAGTACCATCTTTAACTGCTAATAAAAAAGGTGATTATGATTATACATCTGTTTTACAAAAAAAGACTGCAAGATTTTCTTTTTATGTTAAAAATGAAGAGCAACTGCGCGCTTGTCTTTTAAAAGATGTCGACATTTATCTTAGTGATAGCAGTTTATATGAAAAGTATAAGAATACTTATTCCAACATTTATTTAAAATTGCCAAGAGTAGTTAATAACTTTAACAATTATAATAATGATAATTTAGTTATAAGTGAATTAGGTTCCTTAGAGAAATACGCGCCTTTTAAAGATAATAAGTTAGTTAGTGATGTTTACTTTAATGTCACTAATGCTTATACTTTAAATTATTTGATCAAAAATCAAGTCACAAGGGTAGGATTATCAGTTGAACTTACTAAGGATCAAAAGATTGCTTTAGTTAATAATTACTATCAGTTATTTAAAAATTATCCTAATGTTGAAGTTTTAGTTTATGGTAGAATTGAACTGATGATAATTAAAGATTCATTTATGAAAGCTTTAGATAATGCTTTCAAAGAAGATAAGCTTTATTATTTAAAAGATCGTAATAAAAAGACTTATCCTGTTATTTTTAAAAATGGCTTTACGACGATTTATAATTATGAAACTATTGATAATATTTCAGAAATTAATGATTATCGCACTTTTAATATTACAAACTTTAGAATTGATCTGTTTGATGAGAGTTATGAACAAGTTTTAAAGTTATTGGATAGAATATTAAATGTCTAATACCTTAAAAATAATTATAAGAAAATACTTGCTTTTAAAATGGAAACACGATATAATTAATACGTTCTTATAATTTATTTCCTTGGAGTGGTACTCAAGAGGCTGAAGAGGCGCCCCTGCTAAGGGTGTAGATCGGGTAACTGATGCGAGGGTTCAAATCCCTCCCGCTCCGCCATATAAAAAAAATAAAGTTCAGAAATTGAACTTTTTTTGTTGTCTTATTTTAGGTAAATCATCAGGAATATAATTATGTTTTTTTATCTCGAAGTGTTCTTTGCTCGTTTTGATATAAAATTCTTTACTATTTGGGTCAACGATGTTAAAATTACTGACTAGATTGCATGGTTTAAGCATCTGATAGAAGAAACTATACGCTAAACAATTATCAGGATTGTTAGATATTTCAATTTTCTCTAGTTCTTCTAAGCCCCAAGCTAACACAGTACTTATGTTTTTGTAAAGTACTTTTGGATCGTATTTCTGTTTAGTATTTTGCTGAATTCCCCCGTAGATAAAAAGAGAAAGTTGCGCAATAATCTTTTTTTGCTTTTCATCTATCTTAGAAAAATCAAATTCTTTAAGGGAGTAATCCTTTTTGTTCTCTAAATCTAAGACATAAAAATAAATAAAATTATTAATTTTGCTCTCTTTTAAAGGATTATAAATTTTCTTATTAAGACATAGGTAGGTTGGCTTTAATTTATTATCTTCAAGATAAAGCTCCAT
>USBW01000014.1 GCA_900553045.1 uncultured Mycoplasmatota bacterium
AAAGGATTGGTTAAATAAACCTATTTTAGATAAATCTAAATTGATATATGGAAGAATTAACAATGAGCCTAAGATAAGTAGATTAACAGTAAAACTTTTAGAGGAAGAAAATATTAAACTTTACGAAATATATGTTAAAGAATATATAAGAGAGTGTTCATCTGTTAACGTGCTAATATACAATATAATTTTACAATTTTTAGAGAATAAAGGAACACTAAGTATATTAGATGAATTAAAATAGGTTTGTAATATTACAAGCAATTTATCAAAGGTATAGTAATATTAGAAAAATTTTTCAAAGTGTAAAGGGTGTTCCCGAAGGACATCTTTTTATAAATATTTTACAAAAGAACTTCTGACAGGCAATAGCCGAGAGTTTTTTTGCGAGAGGAGGTGAGTGTATGCTAGGAGATGAAGTAGGAAATAAAGCAATAGGGGTTACTGTAAAAGCATTACAGCTAAATTAGTATTAGAGGTGATTAGATCTATAGCAAATGATAAATATAAGGTTGTTAATGGAAAGCAGAGTTTAAAAGAGTTGAACAAAAAGGGAAAAGCTTTAGAAAATGTAAATATAGATAAAGCTGATTTAAAAGCAATTCAAAGGCAGCTAAAAAAAGATGGAATTGATTTTGCAATAAAAAAGGATTCTTATAATGAAGTTTTCAACCTATATTTTAAGGGGCAAGACATCAGCCAAATTGAAAAAATATTTAAGGATTATGCAAGTAAAAATTTTAAGGATTTTAAGAGAGATGAAAGAAAGGAAGTTAAGGAGGTTGTAAAAGAAGCTAAAGTAAAAGCTGAAGAGCATAATAAGGAAGTAGAGCTTAATAAAAATGAAAAACAATTTGTTAAAGATAGAGGGGATAGATAATGAAAAAAGAAAAATTAATATTCACTTCTATAGCATCAATAATAGTATTTTATATATTTAATAGAATAGCTTTTTTGTATCAAAGTTTAGAAGGGGATATACTTACCAAAATTAATTTTATTATGGATAATTTGAGTAAATCTATCCTGGAAAACATATTTTTTATAGATAAAACACCAGAATCCATATTGATAGGTCTAGTTGGATTGATAGGTGTTTTTTTAGTGGTTTTATATAATTCTTTTACAAGAAATAATAGATTAGAAGGTAAGGAGCATGGTTCAGCAGAATGGGGAAGTGCGACTGATATAAAACCTTTTATAGATAAGAATTATGAAAAAAATATGTTACTAACTGAAAGTGAAAGAATATCAATAGATACAAGAAAAACATTGCGAAATAATAATATTCTTGTTGTAGGTGGTTCAGGTTCGGGGAAAACAAGATTTTTTGTTAAACCTAATTTAATGCAGTTACACACATCTTATGTAATAACTGATCCTAAAGGGACTTTATTACCTGAATGTGGAAAGATGTTATTGGATGCAGATTATAATTTAAAGTATTTCAATACAATAGATTTCTCTAAATCTATGCACTATAACCCGTTTGAATATATAAGAAAAGAAAAAGATATTTTAAAATTAGTAAACACAATAATATTAAATACTAGTGGAGAAGGTGAAAAATGCAAAGAGGACTTTTGGATAAAAGCTGAAAGATTGTTATATCAAGCTTTAGTAGGATATATATATTATGAATTACCCAAAGAAGATAGAAATTTTAGCACTTTACTGTATTTATTAAATCAAATGGAAGCTAAAGAGGATAATGAAGAATTTAAAAATCCTATAGATATAATATTTGAAGATTTAGAAAGTAAAGATGAAGGTCATTTTGCAGTAAGACAATATAAAAAATATAAACAAGCTGCTGGTAAAACAGCTAAATCAATATTAATTAGTTGTGGTGCTAGGTTATCACCTTTTGATATTAAAGAGCTTAGAGAAATAACAGAGTATGATGAACTAGAACTAGATACTTTGGGAGATAACAAACAAGCTTTATTTATTATTATAGATGATACAGATAGTACATTTAATTTTTTAGTTGCTATTTTATATACTCAAATGTTTAATGTCCTATGTAATAAAGCAGATAACGAGTATAAAGGAAGATTACCAGTTCATGTTAGATGTCTTTTAGATGAGTTTGCTAATATAGGTCAAATTCCTTCATTTGAAAAATTAATAGCAACTGTAAGAAGTAGAGAGATATCAGTAGTTCCTATAGTTCAAAATATGGCTCAAATAAAAGGATTGTATAAAGAACAAGCGGGAACTATTGTAGGTAACTGTGATACTACCCTATTCTTAGGAAGTGGGGAAGAAGAAACACAAAAATCTATATCAGCTAGAGTAGGTAAAACAACTATTGACCATACTGCAATAAATATAAGTAAAGGGCAATCAGGAAGTTTATCATTAAATAATCAAATTATAGCAAGGGATTTAATAACGCCAGCAGAAGTTGGGTTGCTAAAGACAGATGAATGTTTACTTTTTATAAGAGGAGTAAAGCCTTTTAAATCAAAGAAATTTAAAATAGAAAAGCATAAAAGATATAAGGAATTAGCTGATTATAGTGAAGATAATAGATATGATGTTTTAAAAGAAAAAAATAAAGATATTTTAGATGAAAAAACTGAAATTAAAGAAATTGAATTAACTGAAGAAATAAATAATTTAGTATAAAAAAGGAGAGATAAAAATGGACGTAATGAATCAAGTTTTACAAATAATAATTAAGTTCTGTACTATAGGTGGAGGACTTTGGTGTGTTTGGGGAGTAATTGTTTTAGCAGGAGCATTAAAGGATAAAAATGGACCAGCTTTACAAGGTGGGATATGGCAAATAGTAGGTGGAGGAATGATAGTTGTAGCTGCACAATTATTTTCATCTGTTGTTGGCTAAAAAAATTAAAAGTATTTAATAGGAGGATATTATGGAAGAATGGATTGTAAATACGATAATAAACATGATTACGAATGTTACATCTGTTGGGAGTGATCTAATAAAAACTCCTGAAGAATTCAATGCCACAATCTATACAGGGATTTTAAACATTCAAAAAAATATAATAACTCCAATAGCATTAGTAATTCTAGCAATATTTTTATTGCTAGAATTGCAAAGTATAACCACAAGAACAGACACTATGGGTGAAAGGGGATTTGAAATCCCCTTTAAAATAATGATTAAGTTTATAATATGTAAAACTGCGTTAGATATGACACCTTTAATTTTATCAGCAATATTCAATGTATCGCAAGAAATTATTGTAGGTATAAACGGAATATTTTCAGGGAGTGGAGGACTTGATATTGGAAGTGCTAGAGAAACAATAGAGCAGTTGGTTAGTAATGCAGATTTTTTAGAGAAAGTTTTAATTATGATAAATGTAGTTATAATAAATACTATTTCGTTTATTAGCAATATATTAATAACTGCAATAATATATGGAAGAATGATAGAAATGTATGTCTTTATAGGAATAGCACCATTACCTATGGCTACTATACCTAATGCAGAGCAGAGTTCAATTGCAAAAAACTTTTTAAAATCTTTTACTGCGGTATCTATACAAGGAGTTTTGATGTGTATTTCAATTGCAATAATGGGAATTTTATTTAGTGGAATAGTAACAATAGATCCTTCAAATATAGATTCAACAAATTTATTGAGTTTGTTATGGGAATGTACTGGATATTCAATTATAACAGTATTTGCATTATTAAGTAGTGGTAAATGGGCTAAGTCAATTTGCAATGCTATGTAAGGGGGAACTAGAATGTCAGTAGAAGTAAGAATACCTAAAGAGATAACAGAATATCAAGAAAAAATAATGTTTGGTTTAAGTGTTAGACAGTTGGTATGTTCACTTATTGCAATTGTTATAAGTGTACCAAGTTATATTTTTTTAATGAATAAAATAGGACAAGAATTAACTGGATATATAGTAATAATAGAAGTTGTGCCATTAATAGCAATAGGTTACTTGAAACCAAAAGGATTAAAATTTGAAAAAGTTTTGATAATGTTTTTGAAACATCAATTTGGAAAATCAAAAAGGAATTACAAGACAGTAGTTCAAGTTGATTTATTGGAAGGAGGATATGAAAGTGATATTAAGAAAAAAACAACCCAAAAGTCAATTAGAAGAAAGGTTAAAGAAGAAAGAGAATATAAAGGCTTTGAACCAAGCAAAAAAGATAGAGAAAGAAAATTCAAAGAAATTAAGAAACAAATTAAAGGGGCAAAACGAGATTTCAGACAGAGAAAGAAAGGTAGATAAAAACTTTCTTAAATCTTTAAAAGTTCCAGCAACAGTTCAAAACACTATAAGATATAATAGAATGTTTGAAGATGGAGTTTGTGATGTTGAGGGTGGAATATATTCAAAAACTATAAAATTTTCAGATATAAATTATCAAATTGCTAAAAGAGATGATCAAATAGATATATTCTCTAGGTACTGTGAGTTCTTAAATTATTTTGATCCAAGTATTAATGTTCAAATTACTATAAATAATAGAAGAATAGACCAGGAGGATTTTAAAAAGAGAATTTTATTATATACGCCTAAAAAGGATGATGGATTGAATAAATATAGGTATGAGTATAATCAGATGCTTATAGATAAGGCTTTAAAAGGGCAAAATGGTATAATAAGAGAGAAATATCTTACTTTCTCTTGCGAAGCAAGTAACTATGAACAGGGAGTACAAGTTTTATCAAGAATAGAGGCTGATGTACAAGCAAACATGAAAAGATTAGGGTGTATAAACTCGGTTCTTTCAGGAAGTGAAAGATGTGAATTTATACACTCTATTTTTAATCCTGATGAACCATATAAATTTGAATATGAATACTTACTTGAAAATAGTTTAAGTACAAAAGATTTTATAGCACCCGATAGTTTTGACTTTAAAGATAAGAGAAGTTTTGAATTTGGCAATAGATATGGACAAGTTGTATATTTAAAAGATTTACCTTCTGATTTATCTGATAAGCTATTAAGTGAACTTTCAGACTTAAATTGCGATTTAACAATTAATCTACATATAAATAGAGTTTCACAAGATAAAGCTTTGGATTTAGTTAAGAGTAAAATTGCATTTATGGAACAACAAAAAATAGATGAACAGAAAAAAGCTATAAAAGCTGGATATGATCCCGAGATGATACCGCATGAACTTAAATTTAGTTTACTTGAAGCTAATGAATTATTAGATGATTTATTAAATAAAAATCAAGGTATGTTTAAAAATACAATTTTAATATTTACTTCAGGAAAAACAAAGGAAGAGTTAGAAGAAAATATTTATCAAATATCATCAATTTGCAGAAAGAACAATTGTAAAATAGGATATTTAGATTATCTTCAGGAGGAAGGGATTAATTCAACTTTAATTCTAGGGAAAAATTATGTTGATATAAAGAGAACATTAACTACTGCTTCTACAGGTATATTTGTTCCTTTTACCACTCAAGAATTGTTCCATAATAATGGGACTTATTATGGGTGTAATTCATTAAGTAAGAATTTGATTTTAGTAAATAGAAAAAATCTTAAAACTGCAAATGGATTTATTTTAGGTTCTTCAGGTTCGGGAAAATCTTTAGCAGCTAAAAGAGAAATTGCAAATGTACTTTTAAGTACAAATGATGATGTAATAGTAATAGATCCTGAAAGAGAATATACTCCATTAGCTAAGGGAATTGATAATGATGTTAAAACTAATGGTTTTTATGGAGAAGTAATAAAAATATCTGCTGGAAGTAATAATTTTATTAATCCATTTGATATAAATTTAGATTATGCAGACGATGATAACCCAATATCATTAAAATCAGAGTTTATATTATCTTTATGTGAAATACTTATAGGGGGAAGATATGGATTATCTTCAGCTCATAAAACTATAATAGACAGAACTGTTTTATTAACTTATGAAAAATATTTTAATAACCCTAAGAAGGAAGATGTACCAACATTAAAAACATTTTATAGTAATTTAGTAGAACAACCAGAGCCTGAAGCAAATGATTTAGCACTTGCTTTAGAGATTTATATAAATGGTAGTTTAAGTGTATTTTCACATCATACCAATATAGATATTAATAATAGATTTGTAGTATTCGATACTAAAGATTTAGGTAAGCAGTTAAATACTATAGGAATGTTAGTGGTGTTAGACCAAATATGGAATAGGATAACTCAAAATAGAAAAATAGGTAGAAGAACTTGGATATATATAGATGAAATATACTTACTTTTCAAAAATGAATATTCAGATAACTATTTATTTGAATTATGGAAAAGAGCAAGAAAGTGGGGAGCCATTCCAACTGGAATAACTCAAAATGTTGAAGATTTATTACGAAGTGATAATGCAAGAAGTATGTTATCCAATAGTGAGTTTATATATATGTTAAATCAGGCTTCTTCTGATAGAGATGAACTGGCACATTTATTAAATATATCAGACCAACAATTAAACTATGTTACTAATTCAGATCCAGGACATGGATTGATATTTGCAGGAAATGCAATAATACCATTTGAAGATGATTTCCCTAAGAAAACAGAACTTTACAAAATGCTTACTACTAAGATTGAAGAAGTAACAGCGGGTGTTTAATGAGTATAATAAAAAATGGTTCAAGGGACTTAGTTAAGAATAAAGAAAGCACTTCTATATATGGAAGTGCTTCTTTTAAATTAGAAGGAAAAAGTATTATTAAAGATAGTGAGTATAATACGGAAATAAATAAGTCTTTTGTTAATAGATCTACTAGTGAGCAATCTTTAGATAAAGTTATAAATAATGAAAGAATTTATAAAGGGAATAATGAATCTTTAAATAAACCTCAATATTTTAAAAATGGATATGGAGATACTGGTAGTAGAAGAGAACTAATAAGTAGGATTGAATACCCATATAAAAGTAGTCAATATACAAGAGCAACAATAAAAAGAGAAGAAAGAATTAATGATAGAACTTACTCTTTGTTGAATGGAAAAGAAAATAATTATAAAGCAAGAAAAAATAGTCTTATAGATGATAAAAGAATAGATTCTATAATAAAAATAAAGGAAGTTGATACAAGAGGTAATAGTTTAAGAAAAAATAATATTACAAGTAATATTACTAAAAGAAGTGAATCAGTAATAAGAGAAAATGGATTTAAAAATAGTGCTAACTATGTAAATTCTAAGCTTGATGGGATAATAAGAGTAAGAGAAGAAAGAGTATCTGAAACAATAATAAAAAGAGATATATCTGAAACAATAATAAAAAACAATATACCTAATATAAAGAATTATGATATACAAGGAAATAGAAGAAAGAGTTTAAATATAGTAAGAAATGATAAATTAAAAGCAAAAGGAAGATATACTAATTTAATAGAGGATTTAAAATATACTAGAAGTGTAAATTTTTCAAGAGTAAAAAAGGAGTTCTTTAAAGCTAGGTATATAAGGACAATAGTAGACAATGGAATTGATAATTTAAATAGTTCAGATAATGATTATGGAAATACTTTAGCAAAAGAAAAAATGTATAGAATTGTATCAGCTCCAAGAGATTTAATAAGAGCTGGAAGAAGTTTGAAGAGAGCTTATAATGGAGCAAGGTATGTAAAAGATGTATCAAAGAATTTAAAAAACATTTCTGACATAAAGTCAATTAAACTAAAAAGAATTGTTGGAAAAGGAATAACAACTAGCTTAATAAATGAGGTTAATTCATTAAAGGGAAATGAAAATATAGGAATACAAAGCATTGTAAAAACTAAAGATACATTAGTTACTACTAAAAATACTTTAAGGTATAGTGCGAAAGCTACTAAGAAAGCAACTAAATTAACTAAAAATACTTTTGATTATGGAGCAAGAGGAATAAAACAGGTAAAGAAATTCACAAAGTTTGGTTATGATGCTGGAAAAAAACTAACTATTATGGCTACAAAACTTTTCTCTAATCCAGTAGTATTGAAGGTATTAGCTGTATTAGGAGCAGTAGTAGTGGCATTAAGTTTAATAGGAAGTATATTTATAGGGTTTATAAGTATTTTTATTGGAGAAAATTCAAATATAGATTTTGCAGTTCCTAATGAAGAACAAAGAGCATTTATATTAAAATTAGTTCCAATAGCTCAAGATAATTACAATGATTACGGGATTTTTCCATCAGTAACAATAGCACAAGCTATACATGAATCAGCGTGGGGAAAATCTGACCTTTCAGTAAAAGCTAATAATTTATTTGGAGTAAAAGCTGATAGTAGTTGGAAGGGACAAACTATTGATATGCCAACACAAGAACATATAAATGGAAGTAATATTACTGTAATGGCAAAGTGGAGGAAATATGATAGTTTTGAGGATTCAGTAAAGGATCATGGAAAGTTCTTAAAGGAAAATCCAAGATATGAGCAATCAGGGGTTTTTAAAGCCAAAGATTATAAGGAACAAGCTTATGCA
This sequence comes from uncultured Mycoplasmatota bacterium, assembly GCA_900553045.1. Lineage (GTDB taxonomy): Bacteria > Bacillota_I > Bacilli_A > RF39 > UBA660 > UMGS1572. Next base: position 8,433 of record USBW01000014.1, read on the forward strand.
ATTAGAATGGCTGGATATGCAACAGATCCACAATATGCAAGTTTAATTTGTAATATTATAGAGTCATATTCATTAAATATTTATGATTTTAAAGTAGGCGATGGAAATAAAGTAGTTGAAAGAGCTATCACAACGGGTATGAGTATTGTAGGAAAATCACCTTATGTTTTTGGAGGAGGAAGAAATCCTGAAGATATTGCAGCTTTACGGTTTGATTGCAGTTCTTTTGTACATTGGTGTTATGCAAATGCTGGTCTTAATTTAGGAGATTATAGAAGCGTAGTAACTTGGACATTAGTTACTATGGGAAGAGAAGTTAAAACTGAAGAGATGCAAAGGGGAGATTTAATTTTCTTCAATACAGAAGGAGTTGTTAATAATCATGTTGGTATTTATTTAGGAGATAATAAATTTTTACATGATGCATCCACTAATGGAGTATGGGTGAATAATTTAGAAGGATATTGGAAAAATGCCTTTAATGGTACTGTTAGAAGGGTTGTTGAATAGCAAATTAGAAGTTTAGCTATTAAAACTACAAATAAGGAGCGTTTAATATGAGTATTCAAGAAAAGATAAAAGCTAAAGAAGAACAAATATTAAAGAAAAGAGAAAAAATAAAAAAAGAGGAAGAAGGTATAAAAAAATTAGAAAAAGAAATAGAAAACTTAAAAACACTAGAAATAAAAGGATTAATAAATGAAGTAGATATTCCATATGAAGAGTTGGTAAAAATGATAAAGGAATTAAAAAATTAATAGCAAGACTATTCCTGGATAAATTAAATTTTATCCAGGATATTTTTATAGTTAAAGGAAAGATAATAACAACTAAAAATAGATTATGGGAGAGAGTTTGATGAAGAAGTATGGTATTAAATCTAAAGATAACAATGATATATTAATATTCCATGCACTACCAAATGAAACTACAAAATTTCAATGGTATATTTCAGAAAATATTAATGAGAAGGGACAACCTATTGATGGACAAATATATGAATCATATACATTATCTACAGAAGTAATAAAAAGAAAAAGCTTTGAAGGAAAATACTTATATTGTGAGTATCTAGTACAAGGAATAGATCAGTATAAAAAAACAGAGTATATAAAGTTAGATTTAAATATTGATAGTATGGTTAATTCAGGAGTAATTTTTGATGATATTTCAAAATTTGATGAACAAGGTAATATATTAAATTTAATTATAAATAATTAA
>USBW01000015.1 GCA_900553045.1 uncultured Mycoplasmatota bacterium
ATGAAAAGGCATCGTCGTTCCATTGTGAAAAGAGTCATAAATAAATTCTACTAATTGCTCTTTGCCGACATATTTTAAATACTCAGGGAAAGTAACTAATGATAACTGTTTTAAAAGGAAATCGTATTTTTTAGTTTTTGCTATATTTAAAATCGTCAAAGAATTAGTAAGCATCATAATTGAATAATCACTGACCCCTTTAAATAAAGTATCGATCACTTTAATAATTTTTTCGGTCACTCTATCAAAGATCAACAAAGTTTCTCCCTTAAAAACTGTCTCTAAAGAAATAGCAGCAAGGCCACGCAAAAGCTTCTCCAAAGTATTATTTTTATCAAAGACATAACTGAGCTCTAAATTATCTAAACAATCAAAATAAATGACATTTTTATACTCTTTTTTGCCAAATTCTAAAGCTGTATATGTCTTTCCAGATCCTGAGACCCCATATAACAACAAAGGCTTTTTTATCGGATCAAGTTTCCAACTGTGCAAATCATTAATTATCTTTCGTTCCATAAATAGTCTCCTCTATACAATTTCAGTATAATAAATCAAAGCCAAGAAGTCAACAAATTACCGTTACTTCGACATTTTAAGACCTTTTTTCTATAAAGTAACTTTAAATAAAGTACCATTACTATCATTAAAAAAATTATTTTAAGGCAAAATAAAAAAGACCTATACTAGCATCTTTGTTTTTTAAGAATGAACACCTTTAAATTCTAAACTAAGTTTATCAGCAATAGTAACAATAAACTCAGAGTTGGTAGGCTTAGCTTTATCAATATCAACACTGTGACCAAAAATTTCTTCCATAAGATCCCAATTTCCTCTGTTCCAACTGACCTCGATAGCATGACGGATAGCTCTTTCTACTCTTGAGACAGTAGTATTAAACTTATCAGCTATCTCAGGATAAAGTTCTTTAGTAATGCCACCAATAATCTCTGGATTAGCATAGACTAACGAAATGCCCTCTCTTATATATTGATACCCTTTAATATGGGAAGGAACTCCTAACTCATGCAAAATCTTAGTAATAGAAATCTGTAAATTTTGATGATATAAATCAAAAGATTTACTATCTTCATTTACCACACTGTTGCCCAGCTCCAAAATTCTTGCTTCTAACTGTTTTAAATCAAAAGGTTTCAAAATAAAATAATTGACTCCAAAAGATGACACTTTTCTAATCATTTCTTGAGTGTTATAAGATGTAAGAACTATGATTTTCTTAAAAATTTCCAGATTTTCCAATTCTTGTAAAACAGCAATTCCATCTTTCTTAGGCATAACAAGATCAAGTAACATTATATCAAAAGCATCGGGATTTTCTTTAATATAATCTAAAGCTTCTTCACCATCGTAAGCCTCTTTAACAACTTCAATACCTGCGCGACTACTAAAATACTCCTTCATCATGTTGATTAACTCATGATTATCGTCAACCAAGAGTAAACGTATATTTTTCATTATTTCTCCTTCCTATGTACTTCTTTTACCACGCAATTTAATTCTACTACAAAATAATACACTTGAAAAGAGTGAATAACCACAAAATATGTCGAAAGCAAAAAACTTGACGACAAATAGAAAAATCTGTTTTCATCAAGTTTTTAATCCCAATTATTTAACTAATTCCGCAAAAATATTTTCCAAAGTTACAGCATCGCTAGCACTTTTACCTATTAAAATGCCATCTAAGCTTTCAAGTTCATAGATCTTTTTAACATTAGTATTTCTAATGCTTCCTCCATAAAGGACTCGCACGTTAGCTTTATGCTCCTGATAAACAACATTTTTAATAAAACGAGCTGTCTCATCGATCTCCTCTAAATTCAAAGTCTTTCCTGTTCCAATCGCCCAACATGGCTCATAAGCAAAAACAAGATCATCCAAAACTTCAATTTTTTTCAGACTATTTTTAATCTGATAATATAAAACATCAGCAGTTTTATGACGTAATCTCTCTTCCTTAGTCTCGCCAAGACAGATAATTGGAATAATATTGTAATCGATAGCTTCTTTCACCTTAGAAGAAATATCCTCATTAGGGTAGTATCTCCTTCTTTCACCATGACCAACTAAAGTGTAAGAAACCGCACAAGACTTTAGCATTTCTCCTGTAATATCACCAGTAATAGGCAGAAAAGAAATATCTTGAGAGCCTAATTTAAAAGGAAACTTCCCCATGAAAAAAGGTAGCCAAAGAAAACTAGGACAAATTACTACTTCTAAATAACTAGGAAGCAGATCTTTTACTTTCAACACATACTCTTTAGCTTGAGGCAAAGTAAAGTTAGCTTTTAAATTAATTACTAACATTTTGTTCATATTAATTAACCTCCTTTAATCCTGGAAGTGTCCAATCAGTTAAATACTTTAAAGTTGCTCCCCCACCAGTAGAGATAAAAGAGACATATTGTTCCAAATTATAAAGATTAACGCAGGCAACAATATCGCCACCACCAAGTAGCACAAATTGATCATGAGTATTACCCTTAAAAGATTTAATTATTTCTACTGTTCCCGTAGCATATAAACTATTTTCATAAACACCAAAAGGGCCATTCCAAAAGACAGTTTTAACTTGTTGTAAAATCTTCTGATAATAAATAATAGTCTCTGGTCCAATATCATAGCCAATAAACTCCGAAGGCAATTTATCATAGGCAAAAACCTGGCCATCTTCTTCTAAAAAACCTTTAAAATCTTTAGGTAAAATTATTTTATCACGATATTTTGAAAGTAAATCTTTAGCATAAGAGACTCCTTCTTCTTCATAAAAAGATTTCCCAACTGACAAACCTAAAGCTTTCAAAAAAGTAAAAGCCATTGCTCCACCGATCAATAAATAATCAACTTTTTCAATAAAACTTTCGATCACCTTAATTTTATCTGATACCTTAGCACCACCCATTAAAATTGCAAAAGGACGGCTTGGTTCTTTTAAATGATCTAAGTTCTGCAACTCTTCCATGACTAAAAAGCCAATTGCTGTTGGTAAAATCTTAGCTATTCCTACCACGGAAGCATGAGCTCGATGTAAGACTGCAAAAGCATCAAGAATAAAAATATCACCAAGACTAGCATAAAATTCTGCCAAAGTATTAGTACAATCACTTTCAAGATTACCTTCCAAATCATAGAAACGAGTATTTTCTAATAAGAGTAACTCATTAGATGACAAAAAAGATGTCGCTTCTTTTACTTTGTTAAAGTCTGTGTTAGCACAAAACTTAACTGGAAAATCCAATAATTTTTTAAGATGTTCATAAACTATTGCTAAACTGTTCTTAATCTTGTCACCTTCACTTTTAACCTTACCAAGATGTGATAAGACAATTACTTTAGTATTCTTTTGACTTAACAAGTAATTTAAAGTACGCAAACTAGCTTTAATTCTAGTCTCATCAATAATCTTACCATCTTTAATAGGAACATTAAAGTCACAGCGTACAATAACTGTTTTACCACTATAATCAAAATCTAATATTGTTTTCATAGCATCACCATTTTAATTCTAACACAAAAAAAGAAACAATTGATCCCTGTTTCTTTTAAATCTCCATTAAATCTTTTTCTTTTGCTTTTAATAATTCCTCGATTTTAGCATTATACTGCTCTACCACATCTTGCAAATCATCTAAAGTTGTCTTTTCGACATCTTCTGGCAACTCGTCTTTTTTAATATCATCAATTATTTCACGACGAATATTTCTAACAGCAATTCTACCATCTTCAGCGTATTCTTTAGCTTGTTTAACCAACTCTTTTCTACGTTCCTCAGTTAAAGGAGGAATAGTAATAAAAATACTTTCACCATTATTATTAGGAGTCACTCCTAGGTTAGCTTCATAAATAGCTTTTTCAATCGCTCCTAAAATAGAACGATCAAATGGTTTAATATTTAGCTGCCTTGCCTCTGGTACAAAAATAGTAGCCAATTGTTTAATAGGAGTCATCGTTCCATAATAAGAAACCATTACTCCATCTAACATGCTTGGATTAGCACGTCCTGCTCGAATCGTCGTAAAACGCTCCTCTAAATTGGCAATTGCCTTGTTCATCTTATCTTTTGCATTAATTAAATAATCACTCATACATAATCTCCTTTTGATTTATTATACAATAATTTTAAAAAAAAAGAAATATTAAACATAATATTCCCTTAAATAGACAAATTAAATAGTTAAATAATTTTGAAAAGCTTCCATAACTGACTTGCGAAAGTCTGCTTCCCCACTACTACAAACTTCCGTTTCTTGACAAGCAAATGAATCAAGAAAAGTCTCAACTTCACCATCTTTAACAATTGCAAGACTTGGAGATGCAATCGTTTTTTCTGGAGCTTCGTACTCTTTATCATCTTGAGTAATCTTTAAAGGCTCTAAATAAGAATCAAAATACTTTAATAATTTAACATATAAATCACTGCCAGACTGAACTTTCACCAAAGCGTCATTAGCAACTTGATAAATACTACGCTCATTAGCAAGATCAACATAATAAATTGGAAAATTATAATCACTACTATACTCTAGTAACAGATCTACTAACATACGACATCCATCACAAGTAGGATAACCAAAATAAATAACTGAAGTTCCACCTAATACCTCATCAACATTATCAGCAGTTAAATATTTTACTAAATTCTCAGATGCTATCTCTAAATGATAATTAGTAGAATTATATTGCTCGTACAAAGCTTTAAAATCTATACCATCTTTTACTTCTTCGTAAGGTTTAACACTAGGGGCATCACAACCACAGACGAATATAAAAAGAAAGATGGGAAAGGCAACTAAAAGAACTACTTTTTTCATAAATTAGTATCTCCTATTCCCATTCCATCTTAACCATTTATTTGATTCTTAACTTCTTCAGCAAAATTATCGCATCTTTTTTCCATACCTTCACCAACTTCGTAGCGAATTACAGAAATAACTTTACTGTTATTATTTTTAACATAAGTACCAACAGAAATGTCAGCATCTTTAACAAATGGTTGTTCGTCTAAACATACTTCTTTAAAGTATTTTTTCAAACGACCTTCAACCATCTTAACAGCAATCTCTTCTTTTTTACCTTCATTAATTGCTTGTTCTTTATAAATAGCACGCTCACTATCTAAAACCTCTTGAGGTACCAAAGCACTAGTTAAATAAATAGGTTTCATTGCGCAGACGTGCATAGCAACATCTTTAGCAACACTAGCATCGTTACCTTCTAAAACTGTTAAAACCGCAATTTTTCCACCCATGTGAATATAGTCACCAAAAACTTCATTAGTATTTTTGTTAACTACATCAAATCTACGGAAACTGATCTTCTCACCAATTTTAGAAGTAATAGAGATTAAAGCATCACTTACTTTTTCCCCATCAACTAAAACGTCCATAGCCTCATCCATAGTCTTAGCATCGCTTGCTAGCAAACTATTTCCTAAACTTTTTACAAAATCAACAAACACAGCGTTCTTAGCAACGAAATCTGTCTCAGAGTTAACTTCTAAAATAATAGCTTTATTATCTTTTATAAAAATGTTAGCAAGTCCTTCAGCAGCAATACGTGAAGATTTCTTTTCAGCTTTAGAGATACCTTTTTCTCTTAACCAAACAATAGCTTTTTCCATGTCGCCATTATTCTCTTCTAAAGCTTTTTTGCAATCCATCATTCCTGCGCCAGTTTTTTCTCTTAAACTTTTTACATCTTGAGCACTAAACATATTATTCCTCCTATTATTTTAAACTTTCAATTAGTTCTGCTTTTTTCATAGTACTATACCCTTTAATTCCTTTTTCTTTAGCTTGAGCTTTTAATTCAGCCAAAGTCATAGAATCAAAAGATTTTTCTTCTACCTCACTAGTTTTTTCACTAACTGAATTATCTTTAACTGTAGATTTTTCTTCTACTTCAACAGCTGCAGTCTTTTCTTCTACAGGTTTTTTCTCCTCTTTTACGCTTTCTTTCTTAACTTCTTGATGATTTTCTTTGAAGTTTCTTTTTTCTTTGCGATTGTCTCTTCTTTCATCTTTATTGACAACACGCTCTGTATTAACTTCTTTAACAAATTTTTCTTCAAATTGTTTTTCTACATGTTCTTTAGGAGCCTTTTTATCTTCTGGTAAAACATAATTTACCATTTCGCCACCTTTAACCTCAGCAATTGCGTTAGCTAAAACACCAATTACTAGTTTAACTGCTCTTACTGCATCATCATTAGCAGGAATTACATAATCAACCATATCTGGATCGCAGTTTGTATCAACGATACCAAAAACTGGAATATGCAACTTTCTAGCCTCTTTAATTGCCGTTTCTTCAACTCTTGGATCAACAATTATCAAAGCGCTTGGCAATTTTTTCATTTCGCGAATACCAGCAAGGTTAGCATTTAACTTATCATATTCTTTACGAATTTTAAATACTTCCTTCTTTGGCAATAATTCCATAGTCTTGTCTTCTTCCATTTTTTCAATTTCTTCAAGACGTTTAATTCTACTACGAATTGTACGGAAATTAGTTAAAGTTCCGCCTAACCAACGATTAGTAACATAATACATACCTGTTCTCTTAGCAGATTCTTCCATTGCTTCATTAGCTTGTTTTTTAGTACCAACAAATAAGAAAGTACCATTAGCTTCAGCAATTTTCTTAATTTCTGCATAAGCTTCCTCAATTAATTGAGCAGTTTTCTTTAAATCAATAATATAGATATCATCTCTTGAAGTATAAATATACTCCTTCATCTTTGGATTCCATCTTCTTTTTTGATGTCCAAAATGAACACCAGCTTCTAATAAATAATTCATTGACACTACTGTCATATTCTAATTCCTCTCTTTCGTTTTTTCTTCTACTAAATTCAAAATAACATCACCCTAAGGCACTAGATATTAAAATTCTTTAGTATGTTTATTTTAAAGCAGCGATCAATTCTGCTTTTTTCATTGTTGTATAGCCTTCAACATTTTTTTCTTTGGCTAATTTCTTAAGTTCTGCAACAGTCATAGCCTCTAAAGACTTAGAAGATTCATCTTCCTTTGCCTCTACAGTTGCTTTAACTTCTTTTTCTTCTTTTACTTCCTTAGCAGCTTTTTTTGCTCCAGGCTTTTTACTACCTTTAGCTACTTCTACTAATTCTTTAAAAGCTTCTTTATCATAGATAGCTAACTCTGCTAACATCTTTCTGTTGATTTCAACACCAGCATTAGTTAGACCATTTATAAATTTAGAATAACTGATACCGTTAACGCGACACTCAGCATTAATTCTAGTAATCCATAATTTTCTAAATTCTCTTTTGTTTTGCTTTCTATCACGATAAGCATATTTTAATGAGTGCATAACTTGCTCTTGAGCAGTCTTATACAATCTATGTTTACTTCCAAAGTAACCCTCGGCCTGTTTTAAAACTTTCTTACGTCTAGCACGAGTAGCAACACTATTCTTAACTCTTGTCATGTCTTACTCCTCCTTAAATAATGTTTTTAACTCTCTTAAAATCAGAGCTGCTCAAACCTGATTGAGCTCTTTTCTTTCTGTTTGCAACAGTTGGTTTCTTACCAGTCTTGTGTTGTCCTACAGAATTACATTTTGTAATATTTCCACTTTGTTTGATATTTAACACTTTTTTCATACCTTTATGTGTCTTAACTTTTGGCATAATTTCCCTCCTACTTTTCTTTTATCGGTGTAAGTAACATTGTCATGTTCCTGCCTTCTAGTTTAGCTTTCTGTTCAATAGTAGCAATCTCACTAACACGAGAAGCAAACTTGTTCATAACTTCTTCACCAAGCTCCGGATGAGCCATCTGTCTTCCCTTAAAACGAATACTAAGTTTAACCTTGTGACCCTTCTCTAAATATTTAGAAGCATTGCGCAACTTAGTTTCAAAGTCACCAACATCAATAACAGGCGATAAACGATACTCTTTTAACTCTGTCATATTAGCTTGCTGTCTTTTACGCGCCTCTTTTTGCTTTTTAGACTTCTCATATTTAAACTTGTTGTAATCCATAATCTTACATACTGGTGGATTAGCATTTGGACTTATCAAAACTAAGTCTAATCCAGCATAATTAGCTATCGTTAAAGCATCTTTAATTCCCTTAACACCCAATTGTTCCCCATTAGGACCAATCACTAGAACAGAACTGACTCTAATTTGTTCATTACATAACAAATCATTATTATTGTTTGCTATACAAAACACCTCCAAAATATATAATAAAAAGAGCACGAAATGTACTCTATCACAAAACACTCTAAAAACACCTTAACAAATAAAGTTTAAAAGCATTTTACCTATAACCTACAAGCTATCAGGTGGATAGAAACATCTCTTTCTTTTTTTACAACTAAGATTATAAAGAAAAAAGTTATATTTGTCAATCATTTTAGTATATTTTATTACAAAAACAAGCCAAATATAACCTTATAAAAACTATTTATCTTCTTTTAAAGAAGTATCCTTAACAACATTCTTCTTATTCTTCCTTTTCTTTAACAAGATTCGTACTAAGAAGAAAACTAAAAGTAATAAGATAAGAACAAAAACTAAATAAGAGTAATTTCCAAAGAAATCAACAACATAACTCCAATTTTCTCCTAAGTAATAGCCACATAGAACTAAAACCGTATTCCAAATTAAAGTACCAATAGTAGTTAAAAGAATAAATAATCCAAAATTCATCTTAGTCATTCCTGCAGGAATAGAAATTAAACTTCTGACAATCGGTACAAAACGGCAGATAAAGACTGCAAGTTTTTCTTTCTTTTCAAACCAGTTCTGAGCTTTAGCAACATCACTTGGCTTGATGCGCAAAATCCGACCTACTTTAGAAGAAAGAATCTTATTAATTCGCTCCTCTGAAAAAAAACGACCAATTAAATAAAGAATAATAGCTCCAAGCACACTACCTAAAGTAGCATAAATAATAACTAAAGGAACTTCTAGTTCTGTATAAGTTGTAAGAAAACCACCAAAAGATAGAATAACCTCTGAAGGAATTGGTGGAAAAACATTCTCAATCGCTATTAAAAATAAAATTCCAAAATAACCAAATTGATTAACTAATGATATAATTAACTCTTCCATAGACACCTACTTACCAATAAAATTTTAACATATCACTACATAGCTGTCAAACTGTTACAAGTATAATTGACGCTTTAATGTCGGCTCATTAACTAGATTAGTTTTCGTCCTAAAAAAGATCTTATCTAATCTTGGGCTATTAATATTATTAACATTATAGTGATAACTATAGACAACTTTTTTCAAAAACTCAAAAAATAAATTAAAATTGCCCCTACAAAGAGTAAGATATTTTAAAAACAGGTCATTATTTTTGAAACAAGTAATATTATATTGATTTAAAATTGCATTCAACTCGCTATGTGTCGAATATACATATTTTGTCTCAAGCGGGTCTTCGCCGTCTCTTACCCACGGAAATTCATCATCCGAACAGCCTCGTGGCAGACCGTTGTATCCCATTGACAGAATTTTGTTATCTGCACTTACGATACAGCATCCCACCTGGGTATTCGGATCTTTTGACCGTCTTCCCGAGAGAATGGCAACTCCCATAAAATATTCATCCCAGGAAATATAATCCTGT
>USBW01000016.1 GCA_900553045.1 uncultured Mycoplasmatota bacterium
TAATATGATAGAAGGTACTACTACATGGTATCTAGGAAATGTAATGAGTGGTGATTCTTATAAATTAGCAAAGTATACAGATGAAACGGGTAATAATTTAACATCAAATGTAACTGAATCTAAAATAGGGTTACTTCGCTATGGAGAATTAATGGCCGGTCAATTTGATAGATATGATAATAATACACGTTATTGGTTATTAACACCATTTGGCACAGTTAATGCATTTGGTAGTATTAGTATGATCTACAGCCCATTAGAATTAGAAACAAACAGTATCAAGCCAGCTTTCAATCTAAAAGAAAACGTCATAATAACAGGTGGAGATGGAACTAAAAATAATCCTTTTCAAATAAAATTAGAAGAATAGATTTCTTAATGAAAAGAATACTTTAGACTTGTAAAATGATAAAACTTTATGTTAATATTAAGTTAGTAAAAATAAGAAAGAAGGTAATAACTATGAATAAATTAGATTATCAAAATTAGGGACTTATGTCAAGAAAGTGGACACATTTTAGAGGGGGTTTTTATAAATCTAGGCTGTTTTCAAACTGAATTGGAGATAAAAAGTTAAGAGCAGAATGAGATCTTTTAGTATTATAAAAACCCTCGATGTATTCAAAACAAGCCCCCTTAACATCATCTAGTGTAAAGAGTTCTTTTTGGTAAAGACACTCTTTTTTTATGAGAGAATGAAAAGATTCTTGATTAGCATTTTCGTCGCAAGAGTGTTTAAGAGAGGTGTAAGAAAAAACACAATGATTTTTTATTAATAATCTACGGTAGGCAAAAGAGCGATACTGGGAACCTTTATCAGAATGTACGATGACAATGTTATCAGGTTTACGAATTTTATAAGCCTTTTTAAAAACATTCATAACGAGTTCTTTTTTCATGTTAGTAGAAACTTCCCAAGCAATAATTTTTCTTGAATAGAGATCCATAATAGAAGCAAGATAAACAGTGCCATCATATTTAGTTTTGATATAAGTAATGTCAGAAACCCAAACTTGATTAATATTAGAAATAGTAAAATCTTTTACAAGATTTTCAATTAAACTTTTTTCTTTATCAGTAAGATTAGAATTATGTTTGGGAAAAGAAGTATACACACTACTTTTGATACCTAAGATTTGCATAAAAGCAAGGACAGTTTTTTGTGAGATTTTGATGCCTTCTTTGCGAAGTTCAGCAGTAATTTTAGGAGAACCATAAATCTTATTAGAATTAAGATAAATGTCTAAAATTCGGCTTGAAATAAAGGAATTATACTCAAGTTTTTTCTTTCTATTATTTACAGTTTCAAGGTATTTGTAATAAGTAGATCTATTATAATCTAAAGAATTACAAATGGTAGAAATAGGAAAGAAAGAAGATTCACGAGTAATAAAAGAATGAATTACTTCTGACTGGCAAAGAAGGCAGCCGCTTTTTTTAAGATATCAATAGTTTCCTGTTGTTGTCTCGCTTGTTTCTCAAGTTTTTTGATTTGTTGTTGTGGAGAAACATAATCTCTATCAAAAACATGCGGATCTTTATTATAAGCGGTAATCCAATTTTCTAAAGTTTTAAGAGGAACATTAAGATCATCAGCAGTCTTAATAGTAGATGCTCCATTTTTAATAAGTTCAACAGCAGACTTTTTAAAATCAATATTATAATGCTTAGGCATAAATGTTACCTCCTTTCTAAGAAATAATAAATTAAATAGTGCTTTAATGAGTTGATAACATCAAAATGGAATATTTTGATGTTAATAAAATTATAAAGCATAAGATGTTGTCAAGGAAAAATAAATCTCACTAACGTTCGTCCTTGACAACAAGATGGACAGTGCAAGAATAAAAATGATTTGATAAACTTGAATAATATCTAACATCATGTTAACATAAATATATAAGATAAAAAATGGAAGGAAGGGATTATTATGGATAGTAAATGGTCTTTAACTATATTTGATACCCCCGGAAAAAACTGTCCACTAAATATACTAACACCCTATACTAGCAACCGTTTACAAATAGTTAATCGGGGGGGGGGCAGTTTAGTAAATATCTAAGTAATATAATTACTGTCTTTTATAATGGTAGAGGAACAGGATAGGTGTATTCTGTTTTTTCGGTATATAAATATAATGGAAGGAAGATGTAAGGTGAAGAAAAAAGAAGATATTATAATAGCAGTATTATTGTTTGTAATGGTTATATCTATAGTAGGAGTAAGTTATGCTATTTTTGCCGTAACTAATCTTTCTAATGAAAATACGATCAGTTTAGGCCAAATAAGTATGAGTTATACAGAACCAGAGAATGCTTTAGTTTTAGAGAATGCTTTACCAATGAGCGATGAAGATGGTAAAGCCCAAAGTGATTACTTTGAGTTTAAAATAACAACCCATGCCACAACTGATGCCGATGATAGCAATGGGCTAACAATACCTTATGAGATAGTTATTGACTCATTAGCAAGGGATGAAGGAATGTCTTCCTTATCTACTTCTGATATAAAGGTATATTTAACTAAAGTAGTAGGTGGAGCAGAAGAAGAGGTAGTTGCTCCAGCAATTTTAAGTGATATACTTTATGCTGCTGGAGACTTACTTAGTGTTTCACCTTTATATGTCACTAGTGACATTCATCGTAATGCAGGAAGTGAAATGACGACAACTTATCGTTTGCGTGCCTGGATTGACGAAAGTGTTGATGCAAGTAAGTATTCTGATGCTACTTATCAGTATAAATTTAGAGTAAATGTAAATTCACATGTAACAGTAGTAAACAATCTTGATCCTGATTGGATAATGTATACTAATGATGAAGGGCTATTTTATGCATTATTTACTTTAGATAGTAAAACTTTGCCAGAAAATAGAGTATATAATGATGTAACTTATACTAAGACAGAGGAGATAGATGTTTCAGAGCAACAAAATGCTTCAGTAATTCTTGGAATATATGAAGATGCAAATGGCAATAAAATAGGAATAATTGGTCAGGATGGTGGAGTAATTGCTCCTGAAGATAGTTCTGCCATGTTTCGAAACTTAAGTTCTTTTGTATTATCGCCAGAAGTATCTAGTGACCCTGATTCTGGTGGTGGTAGTATCACTGGAACGATGGTGTCGAATTTAGAGATCTTGGATTTAACCTATCTTGATGTATCAAGAGTAACAAATATGGCTGATATGTTTAACTCAAATTTTACATTGAAAAATATTGTTTTTGGGGATAACTTTGATACCAGCAATGTCACTAATATGACCAGTATGTTTATGATGTGCATCTCATTAACAGAGTTAGATTTATCTAGTTTTGACACTAGTAATGCTACTGATATGAGAGGAATGTTTTATAATACTTCGGATTTACAACAAGTTACAGTTGGCTGTGATTGGACTACAGAAAACGCTGATGTGAGCATGATGTTTGATAATTCTGGTGTAAGCGAAGTAACAGTAGTTTGTTAAATGTGATAAAAAATCAAGGGTGAATGATTTAGTTTGTTTAGACCTTTGATTTTTATTATGCACTTATAATTATTAGAATATTTTTACTTTTGTTTTAAAATACAGTGTTTTTAAATTTCTTAAAATGCGCTATAATGAAAATGGTGATAAAAATGGAACAAAAAATAATTGATGGTAATACAGCGTGTGCTCTTATGTCATATATGTTCACAGAAGCTTGTGGGATCTATCCGATAACTCCTGCATCTTCAATGGCTGAAAATGTTGATGTTTATGCAGCAAATGGCATGAAGAACTTTTTTGGTGAAACAGTCAAAGTAATTGAGATGCAAAGTGAAGCAGGTGCAATCGCAGCTGTTCATGGCATGTTACAAAATGGTGTTTTGGCTACAACTTATACAGCTTCCCAAGGACTTTTATTAATGCTTCCTAATATGTATAAAATAGCAGGAGAGATGCTACCTTGTGTAATTCATGTAGCAGCCCGTACAATAGCTACTCATGCTTTATCGATCATGGGGGATCATAGTGATATTTATGCTGCAAGACCAACCGGCTTTGCTCTTCTTTCTTCAAGCTCAACAGATGATATTATGATCATGACTGCTCTTGCTCATCTTGCAGCAATCAAAGGACGCGTACCTTTCTTACATTTTTTTGATGGTTTTAGAACTAGTCATGAATATAATAAAATTAATGTCCCTGATTTTGATAAGATAAAAGCTTTAATTGATCAAGATGCAATCACTCTATTTAGAAAGAACAGTTTAGATATTGCAAATCCTACTACTAGGGGAACTAACCAAGGTGATCAAATGTACTTTCAACAAGTTGAAGCAAGAAATAAATATTATGATGCCTTACCAGATGTAGTAGAATCCTATTTAGAAAAATTAAATGCTATTAGTAAGACAGACTATCGACTATTTAATTATTATGGCGATAAAAAAGCAACCAAAGTAATTGTTGCTATGGGATCAGTCTGTGAGACTATCAAAGAATTTTTAGATTATAAAAGCAAAGGCTTAGGTCTAATTGAAGTCCACCTATATCGTCCTTTTTCTAAAAAACATTTATTAAAAGCTCTACCTAAGACAGTTAAAAAAATTGCGGTTTTAGATCGTACAAAAGAAGCAGGAAGCAGTGGCGAACCATTATATTTAGACATAGTTGAGTTCGTCAAATCTTTAAATTTAAAAATCGAAGTAGTTGGTGGAAGATATGGCTTATCTAGTAAAAATACTAATCTAAACGATATTGAAGCTATCTATGATTATTTAAACGGCAGTAAGTTACATAAGTTTACTGTAGGAATTGTCGATGATGTCACAAACTTAAGTCTTACCCGTACTAAGACTAAATTTCCTAAGAAAGATGAGGAAGAAATTTTGATTTATGGTTATGGCTCTGATGGTATGGTAACTACTTCTAAAGATATTTTGACGATTATTGGTAACAATACTCAAGATTATGTTCAGGGTTATTTTGAGTATGACTCTAAAAAATCTGGAGGAGTTACTAAGTGTCACTTACGTTTTAGCAAGCAAAAGATTAAAAGTACTTATTATGTCGAAAATCCTAAAATGGTCATCTGTAGTAAGGATACTTATCTTACTAAGTACGAGGTTTTAAAAGGAATTAAGGAAGGCGGAGTATTCTTACTTAATACTGAACATGACAAAGACACTTTAAAAGAGATTTTGCCACAAGAAGTAATAAAAATATTAAAAGAAAAAAAGATCAAGTTTTATACTATTAATGCTTCTAAAATAGCAAGAGAAAACAATATTCCTAATAAAATTAGTATGATTATGGAAATGGCTATTTTACATCTTATGAATAGACTTCCATTGGAAGAAGTTACGCATCTTATGAACGAACAGATCGAAAAGAACTTTAGAAGAAAAGGGGAAGAGATTGTAAATTCTAATAAAAATGCTTTAAAAGAGGCGACTACGACTTTAGAAGAAGTAGATGTAAGCAGTTTGCAAAGTGATCTTGTTATGGAAAAAGTTGAAAACAGTATCTTTTCTATGCTTGAGCATGCTAAGGGTGATGATATTCCCGTAAGTATGTTTGCTGATAGAGCAGATGGTATTTATGAGCCAGGTTTATCAAAATTAGAAAAACGTGGTTTGAGTAATATTGTCCCATTTTATAACAATGAGAAATGTATCAGTTGTAATTTCTGTTCCTTTGTTTGTCCACATGGGGTAATAAGACCTTATTTATTAAGTAAGGAAGAGTATGAGAATGCTCCAGAGATCGTTAAAAAAGATTGCAAAGAAACTAAAATTAAGGATGAAGCTTACTATTTTACAGTAGGAATTTCACCAATGGATTGTACGGGCTGTGGCCTTTGTGCTAATGCTTGTCCAACCATTGCTCTTGCTATGCAAGATATGGAGTCAAAAAAAGATGAGCTTTTAGAAAAGTATGCTTATCTTTCTAATCGGGTAAGTTATAAAAATCCTTATAAAAGGACGACAGTTAAAGGCAGTCAATTTGAAAGACCACTTTTCGAGTTTCATGGTGCTTGTGCTGGTTGTGGAGAGACACCATACTTAAAGTTACTTACCCAATTATTTAAAGATCGCCTAATTATTGCTAATGCTACTGGATGTTCTTCAATTTATGGAGCTAGTCTTCCTAATACTCCATATTCAGTGCCGTGGATCAATTCATTATTTGAAGATAATGCGGAGTTCGGTTATGGTATTAGAGTAGCAGAAGATAAAATGCACGAAAAAATTCAAAATATTTTAAGCGCTAACAAGGATAAAGTAAGTTCTAAGAATAAAGAGTTAATTGAAAAATATCTAGCCAAAGAAGAAGGCAGCCAAGAAGAATTTTATGATAATTTTGACTTTACAGAGTTAAAAGAGTTGGAGCCTTTAAAGAAGTTTATCAAGGATAAATCAATTTGGTTAGTTGGTGGTGACGGTTGGGCATATGATATTGGTTATGGTGGTATTGATCACGTTATCGCTAATAAGGAAAACGTTAATATTTTAGTACTTGATACGGAGGTTTATTCTAATACAGGAGGACAAGCATCTAAATCAACTAGGATGGGAGCAGTTGCTAAATTTGCAGCAGCTGGTAAGAAGACTAATAAGAAAGATCTTGCTAGAATTGCTCTTACTAATCCTGATGTTTATGTAGCAACAATTTCCCTTGGGGCTAATTTTCAACAGACAATTAATGCTTTAGAAGAAGCAAGTAATTACAATGGCCCTTCTTTAGTAATTGCTTATTCACCATGTATTGCTCATGGTATTAAGAAGGGAATGGAAAACTCTATTAAAGAGGAAAAATTAGCAACAGAGTCTGGCTATTTTCCACTTTTCCGTTATAATCCTGCTACTAAAGAGTTCCATTTGGATTCTAAAGCAGATTTTAGTAAGTATGAAGAAATGTTTAAAAATGAAAATCGTTATCGAATTGTTAGTGATTTATTAGAGCAAAATAAAGAAAATGCTATTAGAAATTATGAAGAGTTAGAAAGTCTTCAAGCAAGTAAGGAATAAAAAAAGATTAAGCTGTCTAGTTATTTTAATCTCTCGAATGATTTAAGATATTTACTACTGTAATATGTCTAAAAAATATATTTTATAAATTATTGAAATGTGTTATTATTGATATAGATAATAACACATCAGACTGTTGACAAAGTAAATTTTGTTAATAGTCTTTTTCTTTTTATAAAATTGTTGTATAATTAATTTGTAAGGATGCTTTATAGTCCAAATTTAAAGCTTACTATCCTTACTTTTTTTATGTTCTAAAATATGGTAAAATATAGATGGACTATAAGGAAAGTAAGTGATGTAAATGATAACGATAAATAAAAACATTCAAAGTGAAATATTAATGACAACAATGGAAGAACTAGTTCCAGAAGACAGTATATTCCGAAAGATAGACAAATATATAGATTTCACTTTTATTTATGATAAAGTAAAAAATTTGTATTGTGAAAATAATGGAAGGCCAAGTATAGATCCAGTAATACTGTTTAAGATAGTTTTTATACAAGCATTAGATGGATTAAAATCAATGAGACAAACATGTAAAAAAATTAAAGTAGATGCAGAATATAGGTGGTTTTTAGGGATACCATTTGGAGTAGAAACACCACATTTTTCAACATTTAGCAAAAATTATGAGCGAAAATTCAAAGACTCAGATATATTTGAAGAAATATTTGTTGAAATAGTAAATCAAGCAATACAATACAACTTAGTTGATGGAACAACATTTTATACAGACTCAACCCATAAAAAGGCAAATGCTAACAAAAATAAATACGATGATGAAATAGTAAGGAACATAAAAGAAAGACGGAAATGGTTAGAAGAAGAAATAAATGAAGAAAGGATAAAACAAGGAAGGAAACCATTTGAGTATAAAGATGAAATAGAAGAAAAGCATATCAAAGTAAGTACAACAGATAAAGAATCGGGATACTACCATAGAGATAATAAGGAAAAAGGATTTATGTATTTGGATCATAGAACAGTAGATGATAAATGCAATATAATAGTGGATGCTTATATTACTAAAGGAAATGTTCATGATTCAGTTCCATTTATAGATAGAGCAGAATATATAAAACATAAATTTGGGTTTGATATAAAGAAATATGGTGTTGATTCAGGATACTTAACTTTAGATATAAAAAAATATTTTATAGAAAACAATATATTTGGAGTATTTGGATATAGGAGGTATGGTACTCCTGAGTCAAGAAAAGAAAAGAATAAATATGAGTATGTTAAAGAATTAGATATATATTATGAAAAAGAAACTGGTGAAATTTTAGAATACAAAGGATTAATAGATAAAAATGGTTATAAGAAATATGAAAATACAGATAAGACAAAAGTAGTAAGAAGACATATTCATGAAGAATGGAATGAGATTTTTAGAAAAAATAGGCTTTCAAAAGAAGGTAAAGAACTTTATCAAAGAAGGAAAGAACATGTAGAAAGAAGCTTTGCGGACTCAAAACAAAATCCCTAGTGGTCTTGTCAAGTCTAGTGTGTAAATTAAGGGGGTCTCGTTAACTTAACTATATCTAAAATATTTATAATAAAATCTCAACAATATAAAAAGAAAGCACATTCTAATATAGTACAGAGTTACTAGAATGTGCCTTTTAATAATAGTAAAAAATAAGATAGAAAGAAGTTGTCCCCCTGAAGGACAACTTCAATAAAAAGAATAAAAAGGGGTTGGCTAGTGTGATACTAGCATCCAATTCGCCTAAACCGAATTGGTGATACTTATAATAACCACCAAAGAGTAAAAAGTCAACCGTTTTTTGAAAAAAAATTAAAAAAATTAATCTAACTCAATATTTAAAACATCATAAGGGACTAATAACATAAAACCACCGGAAGAATAAGGTGCAATTTGATAAGGTGGAAAGAAAAATAAAAGTCCATCAGATGTTACAACAAAATGTTTAAAATTTTCTAAATCAGGCTTAGTGCCCTCTATTAACATTGACAAAACATTCTTATCTTGAAAAACACTATTATTCTTTAAAAGCGTTTGAAAACTGTAACTTGATAAAGTTTCTAAAAGTCCTTTATTATTTTTCACCAAACTGCTTATCGTCATGAAACTATTGTTCTTCTTATTGTAAGTGATTGTAAAAATACTGGGAATAGGATGGGCTCCACCTGTGTACATAGAAACCTTAAAATAAAAAGATAAATAATCTAAATACTCATAAGACTCATAACTAATATCCAAAGTATAAATCTGATTAGGCTGGACCTTATAATCTTCAAGGGTCTTTTTAAAAGAAGTAACATACTCATTAATTTTAACTTCAATTACCTTATTTAACTCTTGATAGTCAGTTACTGGGTAATAAATACTAATTTTATTATTATGCTCATACGTTGTTACAACACTTTTCAAAGTTAAATCTAAATCTTGTTCTTTTACCTCTTTACTACTATCTTTTCCTAAAAGTATGAGGATTCCTCCTAGTAATAAAAAAACACCTACAATTAAAATTCCTTTTTTTAAAAACA
>USBW01000017.1 GCA_900553045.1 uncultured Mycoplasmatota bacterium
GCGCTGCTACACAGATAGCTGTTTTCCTTTTTAGTTGCTCTTTAGTAATCTTCATCATTATGCGAACGCTTTTTGGGATTCTTTTTATCGTTGTATTTTTTCATAATAACCTCACCACTTTCTTACATTTATATTGATCAGCATATCATAAAAATAATTAATTAGTCACCTTTTTATTTAAGCTCATAACAAAAGAGCAATGATTTTGATTGCCCTTTTATTCTTAATCTACAAACTTTTCTAAATCATCAGGAACTTTATCTTCTAAAATGGTGTTGATAATTTTATCTTCCCTTTCTTTAGATACTTCTTTTCCCGTTATTTTACTAATGCTTTGAACAACATCACGCAAAGCTTTCTCACTTTTCATATCATTATCTTGTAACTGTTTAGCTAATGATAAAATTGTATCTTTATCGACATTTGTCTTCTTTTCAATTTTTTTAAAAAAACTGTCACTTAATTTCATATAGACCTCCTACTGTATACTATATGAAAGAGGTCAAAAAATGTTTAATTAAGTTCGTTTTTATTTTTAAAGACTAGCTCAATTGGTGTTCCTTCAAGATCAAAACTCTCCCTTATTTTATTTTCTAAGTAGCGTTCATAAGAGAAATGAACTAAACCTTTATCATTGACATTAAAGGTAAATTTAGGAGGCTTGATGCCGGACTGATGCACATAGTAAATTTTTAAACGTCTTCCCTTGTACGATGGCGCAGGATTTAAATCGTATGCTTCCATAATGACATTGTTTAAACTGCTGGTTTTGATCTCTTTTTGATGATTTAAAGCGACCTTTTCAACTTCTGGCATCAAAGTATGTAATCTTTTCTTAGTCAAAGCTGACAAAAAGACAATTGGGGCATAAGGAATAAACTGAAATTCATTTCTTATTTTTTTACTAAACTCATTAATATCACGATCTTTTTCTACTACAGTATCCCATTTATTAACTACGATCACTAATGCTTTACCAGCATCTTTAGCATAACCTGCAATATGTTTATCTTGCTCTTGAATACCGGTTTCGCGATCAATAATTAAAAGACAGACATCAGCGCGTTCAATAGCACGCATGCTTCTTAAAAGACTGTACTTTTCAATCTTTTCCCAGACCTTCCCACGTTTTCTAATTCCTGCTGTATCAATTAAAATATAAGGCTTTTTATTGTACTGAAAGTTGACATCAACAGCGTCACGAGTAGTCCCAGCAACATCGCTAACAATGACGCGTTCTTCATTTAATAAAGCATTGACTAAGCTACTTTTACCAACATTGGGACGACCGATTAAACATATTTTAGTAACCGAAGAATCCTCATGCTCATTAGGATTGAAATCTTTAACTATTTCATCTAAAAGATCTAACATTCCTAAATTTTGTTCACCACTTACAGGAATATAAGTATCAAAACCCAACTGGTAAAAATCATAAAGATTATCCTTACTGCTTTTGTGATCCATCTTGTTAATGGCTACAATTACTTCTTTTCCTGATTTTCTAAGTAAATCACGAACAGCAAAATCGTTACTAGTAAGCCCTTCTTTGCCATCGACTACAAAAATAATCTTATCTGCTTCTAAAATTCCTATTTCTACTTGAACTTTGATCTCATCATTAAAAAGTTCTTTAGAAACATCAATTCCTCCTGTATCAATCACATTAAAACTACAGTTTTTATAGTTAGCTATACCATAGATTCTATCTCTTGTAACGCCTGGTGTATCCTCAATAATAGAGATTTTCTTACCAACAATCTTATTAAAAATTGTACTTTTTCCGACATTTGGTCTTCCTACTATACATACTGTTTTCATTCTATCACCTTTTCTAATAGTATGGCCCTATCTCTACCCCAGAAGCTAAATTTTCATTTAAATATTCATTTACTAAGTCAATATCTAAGTAGCGATCATTATAAAATTGATTATCGCATAAACTTTTATCATAAAATTCCTGAGGATATGGGCTATCTTTATAAATCTTATAGCAAACATCGACTCTTCTACTGCCATTATAACCATAAATGCGCAAGTAATAAGCATCTTTGCTTCTAGAGACATTACCTGATACTACTCTAGTATTTAAAGGATAATAATCTGGATAAGTATTCATTGAAGTAATTAAAGCATCGCTTGCTTGATACTCATCGCTAGAAGTTATTGCTAGAACTGAAATAATTAAAGCACCAACAAAGCAAACTACTACTGCAAGAGGAATAGTTATCGCTAAAATCAACTTAGTCTTTTTCTTCTTGCCTGTTTGGCTAACTTTATTATTAGAATCTTTAGAAACATATTTTCCACATTTTAAACAAAGATCTGCATTTTCATTTAATTTTTCGCCACAGTAACGACAATACATAATTACACCTTCTTTTTTCTTTAGTATACCATTATTATATTTTCCCGGTCAAATTATTTAATTGTAAATTTATTTTTAATTAGATTTATTGTAAAATATATTTAAGGAGGATAGAAAAAATATGGAATATTATTTTGAAAGTTTAGAAAGTTATTACACTGATCCAGTTTTTTTAGTTTCTGATCTCGTTTTTTATCTAATTTCTTTAGTCGCTTTATGGAAAGTTTTTAAAAAAGCAGGAAAACCTGGTTGGGCAGCAATTATTCCTATTTATAATATTTATACTTTAATTAAAGTAGTTAAGTTTAACCCCTGGTCTTTACTATTAATGTTTGTACCATTAGTTAATTTTATCTTCGTTATTGTTTTATATGTAAAATTAGGAGAAGTATTTGATAAAGGGGTGCTATTTCGAGTTGGATTAGTTTTATTAACTCCAATTTTTTTAACTATTTTAGCTTTTGATAACTCAAAATATAAAGAAGATCTGGCGTGATCTTCTTTTTATTTACGATAAATAAGTAATTGGTCTGGCACAAGATAAATGCTGGCGTTATTTTCTACTAAGTCTTTGCTTGAGGTGTTAAAGTAGGCACTGACACTAGCGATGCTATCACCACTTTTAGTGATATAGAAAGCTAGACCTTTTTTGGGAACGAGAAGCATTTCGTCAGGATATAAGTAATCATTTTCGTCAAGGCCATTAAGTTGTCTTAAAATTTCGGCGGTGGTGTTATTTAGACGAGCTATTTTATATAAGGTATCGTTCTTTTTTATTTTGTAGTAATCATAGATCTCTTCTTTTGCTGGAATAATTAGAACTTCCCCTACTTTAATCTCGGAAGAAGTAAGATTGTTAGCTTGCATTAGTTCTCTAATGGAAACTTGAAAATTGCTAGCAATACTAGTTAAAGTATCACCACTTTTAACAGTATAATTATTCATTTATTAAGTCCCCTCTCTAATTTAAGTTTATGAGGTTTGGTTTAATAAATGTTAAAAATAATAGTTAGTTTAATTAAGAATAACTAAAGCACTACGAGACCCTACTTTAACGTCACCACCTACATCTCTTGCAAGAGCAAAGATACCAGACTCTTTATTTAGTGTAGCAGCACCTCTTTCAAACCAAGGATATCTAGTGGCAGGATAAGCAGAATAGTCTTGGTACCAATTATTATCTATTTGACCTGTTGTCTTTAAAAGGGTCTCTTTAGTAGCGTCTCCCAGCTTGCCTCGTCTATAGGCTGCAGCACCATTATAATCTGTTCCATAACTATAAAAATCATAATATTTAGCATCAGGATAAACTTCAGTAGTCCAAGTTCCAGCACTTGCTGTATTAAAATCACCATCAATAGTAGCCATATTGCCCATAACATACTCCCAACCTCCACCATTCATATCATAGATACCATAGATATTGCCAGTTGTCGATGCCCCTGTACCGCTTCCAGGAGACTTTATTGTTTTCTCATTACTCTCAGTCAATAAGTAATCATCATAGGAATAAGTTCCATGAGCCAATACTGATCCATGAATATTACTGCCACCACTTCTTCCAGTATAATGTGAACCTCCATTCATATAAGAATTATTAACATATACTTCAGTACATACTCCTTCATTACAGCGACCATACTCACTTTGTGATAGATATGCTACGGCTCCCCACTCCATGTTTTTTAACATATGGGTATCAAAATTATTAGTATCATTTGTCAATTCTCCAGTAGAATTATAAGCAGTGGCTGTGCTATTAAAGCCATAAATATTGTTTTCAAGTTCCATACTTCTTGCTCTTGTAAACCAATTATAAACCCCGTCATTTATGCTTATAATATCTGGCTTAATTGTAATGTTATCATTAGTATCAACAGTATTTTCAAACTTACCGAACCAAAATCCTGTTAACTCATCATCACCAAAAGTAAAAGCAGGGTGCGTATAAGTACTACTGCCATTAGTTACTTCACCATAAGTACTGTCGGTACAAACCTCACTGGTACCATCTTCGTTATTAATAGCATCAACACAAGTTACTGTTCCTGTTGAAGTTGTTCCTATTTCAAATTCAATCTTTATTTCTTGTTCATTTGTTACCTCAGCACCACTCATGTTCGCATTAAAAATTGTATATTTATATCTTGGAATCCAAACCCACATCGTATTAATATCAGACATTTCGATTACTGTTCCAGGGTCAGCATTTAAATATTCTTCCCGATTTTCTTCACTCACAGTTACAGCATTAGCCCAAGTTTTTTTATCATAGTTATACCAATTCTTACTTGTATCCGCTTTTAACCAGTTAGAACACCCATCATAGACAACTGGAATCATGTTATCTAATAAGACTGGCTCATTGGCATTACTAGAATCATCCCCTAGCGAGGTTGAAATAAGATCTACATCAAAGGTATTGCAACCTACTCCAACTTTGATACTACTTTCTCCTTCTACTTTAGTTGTAAAAATAGCATAAGAAGTATAAGCAGATCCTCCTATTATTAAAACTGCTACCAATAACAAAATAAATATATTACATTCTTTTATATTTTTACTTAATATTTTCATATACGACTCCTTATAGTTATTACTTACTTCTTTTTAATTTTATAAACATGAGTCGTATCTATGTGTCGTTAACAAATATTATTTTTCTTAATTTTTTAAGATTGCCCCCCTCCAAGCATACATACGTTTGTGAAATTTTTAGTGATCATTTTCATCATTCCTATCGTTACTCTTTTATATATTTAATTTACCATTATTTTTAAACATTGTAAAGAGCTTTAATGAATCTATCCTAAGTAAATTTTATTGAGTATAAATAACCATTGCAGAGTAGCAAAATATCTGTTCTTCAGAAAAAACACAAGCACTGACAGCAAACTTAATTTCGATGACATCTCCTTCAAGATCATCTAAAAAATCATTGACAGCATCTTCTAAATCTTTTTCATGATCACAATCAAAAACTTTAACTTTCATAAGTATCACCAATTATATTTTAAAATTAAAAAAAGGACTAATTTGTCCTTTTTGGTCCTATTTAACAACAATATTAACAATTTTATTAGGTACGACAATCACTTTAACTATCTCTTTACCTTCAGTAAACTTAATAACGTTTTCTTGAGCATAAGCAAGTTTTTTAACTTCTTCAGCATCTAAATCTTTACTAACAGTTATTGTTGCACGAACTTTACCATTAACACTGACAGCCATAGTCACTTCATCAAAAGAAAGCTTACTTTCATCTATCTTTGGCCAAGTACCCTCACAGATAGCCTTATCGCTAAAATAAGAGTTTAACTCTTCAGTAATATGTGGCGCAATAGGATTTAAAAGAGTTAAGAAAGTACAGTAATCTTTGCTTGTAACAGTTTCACTATCTTCCATTTTATTAAGTAAAATCATCAAAGAAGAAACTGCTGTATTATATTTCATATTATCTAAATCAGAACTTACTTTATTAATCGTTCTATTAATATCGATCTCTAAATTAGGTGAATATTTATCTTCTTTAACAACTTTATCTTTAAGGCGATAAACACGATCTAAGAATTTCTTGCAACCTTTAAGACCGTTCTCACTCCAAAGAGCTTCTTTTTCATAATCACCAATGAACATTTCATAGCAACGTAAAGCGTCTGCTCCATATTCACTAACCATATCATCAGGATTAACAACATTACCCTTACTCTTGCTCATCTTCTCACCATTTTCGCCTAAAATCATTCCATGAGAAACACGTTTTTTAAATGGCTCGACAGTTGGCACAAGGCCTAGATGATACAAGAAACGATGCCAGAATCTAGCATAAAGCAAATGCCTTGTAGCATGCTCCATACCACCATTATAATAATCGACCATACCCCAATAATTTAAAGCATCAAAAGAAGCAAACTCTTTATCGTTATGCGGATCCATATAACGTAACCAATACCAAGAAGAACCCGCCCAATTTGGCATAGTATCAGTTTCCCTACGCGCAGGTTTACCACATTTTGGACAAGTAGTATTGACCCAAGAAGTTATTTTAGCAAGTGGACTTTCACCATCATCAGTAGGTTCATACTCAGTAACCTCTGGTAACTTAACTGGCAACTCTTCATAAGGAACTGCTACCCAGCCACAATCTTCACAGTAAACTAAAGGAATTGGTTCGCCCCAGAAACGCTGTCTTGAAAAGACCCAGTCCTGCAACTTATAATTAGTCTTACGTTTACCTAAATGGTGTTCTTCCAAAAACTTAATCATTGCTTCGATAGAATCTTTCTTATTATCATAAACGTTTAAGAAATCAGAATTGATCATTTTGCCATCGCCAGTGTAAGCTTCTTTAGTAATGTCGCCACCTTCGATAACTTGAACAATTTCAATATTAAACTTTTTAGCAAACTCATAATCTCGTTCATCATGAGCAGGTACAGCCATAATAGCACCTGTTCCATAATCCATCATGACATAGTCAGAGATATAGACGTCAACATCTTTACCACTTATTTCTTTTTTAGTAACAGGATTAACAGCATAAATATTTTCAAGCTTTACCCCAGTTTTATCTTTAACAAGCTTAGTACGTTCAAACTCAGACTTTTTGTTAGCTTGATGTTGATAAGCTCTAACTTCATCTAAATTACCAATTACATTTTGATACTTTTCAATAAGTGGATGTTCAGGAGCTATTACCATGAATGTTACTCCGAACAAAGTATCAGGACGAGTAGTATATACAACTAACTTTTCATCTAAATCTTTCAAAGGAAAAGCTACTTCCGCCCCAGTTGATTTACCAATCCAGTTAATTTGAGCAAGCTTAGTACGCTCTTGAAAATCTGTTTCATCAAGACCCTCAATAAGTTCTTCAGCATAATTGCTCATTTTAAGCATCCACTGCTCTTTCTCGCGCTGCTCTACCCCGCTGCCGCATCTTTCACAAACTCCTCCGGCAGCATCTTCATTAGATAGACCGATTTTACAATTTGGACACCAATTAATATTCTTTTTAGCTTTGTAAGCCATACCGTTTTCAAAGAATTTTAAAAATTGCCACTGTGTCCATTTATAATAATCCGGATCAGTTGTTGAAAATTCTCTTGACCAATCGAACAAAATACCTAATTTCTTGATCTGACCTTTAAAAGTTTTAATATTTTCTTCAACTGCTAACGATGGATGAATATGATTTTTTATAGCATACTGCTCAGCAGGAGCTCCAAAAGCATCCCAACCAATTGGAAATAAAACATTATAACCCATCATTCTTTTTTTACGAGCCATTGCATCAAGAGCAGTATAACTTCTTACATGCCCAACATGTAAACCTGATCCTGAAGGATAAGGAAACTCGATCAAATAATAAAACTTTTCTTTCTTACTATCGTTATAAGCGCGATATGTCTCATGCTCATCCCAATAATTTTGCCATTTACTCTCTATTTTCTTAAAATTATACATTTTTAACAAATCCTTTCCTCTGGTAATATGAACCCAATATTTTATAAGCTGCAATCATCAATACAAAGATTAAAACAAAGGCTAGCAAGAGCTTTAGTAAAAATAAATCAGTTATCTCCGTACACAGCAAGATAACAGCTACTAAAAAAGCATCTAATAAAGAAAGGCGCTGCATCACTTTACGCTTATTTAATTTTTTGATATCTAAATTGTTAAGATTTACAAAAAGTTGTAATTCCATAGGAACTTTAGTAAATTTATTTTTTTTACGCAAAACAAAAATACGGTAGTATAAATAAACTAAAATAAACGCAATTATAAATTCTAATAAGTAATGCAACATAGTAACCTCCATCAATTAATGTTATTATAACTAGTTTATTCGGAAAAGACAAGACATTCAAGTCATTCTAAACCAATAAAACTAATTTGTCTATTTTTATTTAAGCCATCACGATTAAAGTAAGTATAAGCTTTATCCGTAGCAATTCGACCACGAGAAGTACGCTTCATAAAACCTATCTGAATGAGGTAAGGCTCATACATATCCTCAATTGTTGATACTTCTTCGCCAATTGAAGTAGCAAGAGTCTCGATTCCAACCGGACCACCATTAAATTTATCAATGATCGTCAAAAGAAGTTCTTTATCTGTTTCATCAAGGCCTAAAGCATCAATTTTTAAACGATCTAAAGCTTTTCTAGTTATTTCTAAATCGATCTCTTCTTTTTGATCAACCAAAGCAAAATCATGAACTCGTCTTAAAAGCTTATTAGCAATACGTGGTGTACCTCTACTTCTTTTAGCTATTTCACAAGCTGCTTCATCGGAAATGGCAGTATTTAAAACACGTGCTGTTCTTTTAACTATTTGTACTAACTCTTCAATAGTATAGTACTGCAATTTATTAACAATGCCAAAACGATCACGAAGCGGACTAGATAAATCCCCTGCTCTAGTAGTCGCTCCTACTAAAGTAAATGGTGGTAGATCGATCTTAATACTTCTACTTGAGCCTTCCCCGCCAATAATAATATCTAAAGTAAAATCCTCCATCGCTGGATATAAAATCTCTTCAATATAACGTGGCATACGATGAATCTCATCAATAAATAAAACATCACCTGGCTCTAAATTGGATAAAATAGCAGCAAGATCTCCAGATTTTTCTATTGAAGGTCCACTAGCAGTTTTAATATTCACTCCAAGTTC
>USBW01000018.1 GCA_900553045.1 uncultured Mycoplasmatota bacterium
GCACAGCTTCTCGAAGATCTGGAACCGGGTGATTATGTAATGGTTCATGCCGGCGTGGCAATCGCAAAAATCACAGAAGAAGATGATGACGAGACTGATCAGCTTATGGAGGATATGCTGTAATGGAAGAAAAAAAGAAAACAGTAAGAGCTATTTTAGAAAAAATTAAAAATGTAGAATTAAAAAATACTTATATATTTGACGGCAATGAAGATATGTTCACTTTAGAAGAGATTCTTTTTAGAGCAACTTGGGATATTAACAAAGAAGGGGAGACTCTAAGAAAGAATAAAGCTACTAAAAAGTTATTAAAAGAACTTAAAGAAGAGGATGAGGCATTAGAGGGCTTAAAAGATTTCTATAATGTTAAAATGACTAAATATAATAATATCTATAGTAGAAAACCATTTAAATTTGTTTATAAGATTTTACATTTTTATCCGGGAAGGCTTTTCTCGATCAGAAAGATTGAAGATTATGAAATATTAAAAAATTAGTCCAGACTAAAGTCAATCGGACTAATTTTTTTACTTTTTAAAAACTCGTTGGTCTTAGAAAATGGTCTGCTTCCAAAAAAACCTCGCGAAGCGGACAGTGGAGAAGGGTGAGCAGACTCAATAACATAGTGAATAGGATTAGTAATGTAAACTTTCTTACTCCTGGCAAAGCTTCCCCATAAGATAAAGACTACAGGAGTATTTTTTTCGTTTACTTTTTTGATAACTTCATCAGTAAAAGTCTCCCAACCACAGTTTTTGTGGGAAAGTGGGCGATCTTTTTGGACAGTTAAAATACTGTTTAATAATAGGACTCCTTCTTTTCCCCATTTTTCTAAAGAATTAGTTTTAGGAATCGGTACTCCAAGATCATTATGAAGCTCTTTAAAAATATTGACTAAAGAAGGCGGTCTTCGCACCTCGTTCTTTACCGAAAAGGAAAGCCCTTCGGCCTCATGTTCGCCATGATAAGGATCTTGGCCTAAGATCACTACTTTAATATCGTCATAATCAGTTAATTTAAAAGCTTTAAAAACCTCATTTGCTTTAGGATATATTTCTTTAGTTTGATACTCCTTGCGAATTATTTTTACTAAATTCTTAAAATAATCTTTATGATACTCATCTTTTAAAACCTCGTCCCAACGTTTAGTCAAAAACATTTTACCACCCGTTTTTATTATAGCTTTTATCACGAGTGATTGCAAGAACTCTACCTTTAAGCTTAAAGATTGCATAAATATTAATAATAGCTAAAAGGGCAATAAAGATATCCGCAAGTTCCCAGACAAAACTCGCAGAAACAATTCCACCTAAGAAGAGAATCACTATTGAGAAAGCTTTCAAAAATTTAAGGTGTTTGCTTTTATTAGTTATAAATTTTAAATTGCTTTCCCCATAATAGTAAACAGTAATAATAGTAGAAAAAGAAAAAAGGGTTAAAATAAGAAGAAGGATTATCTCACCAAAATGACCCAAATGGAAAGAAAAGGCGTATTTAGTAATTTCAATACCATTAATACCAGTTAAATTTAAGCTTTCATAGTTACTTAGAACTATTATAAATGCTGTAATTGTAATTAAGAAAAGATTAATAAAGTATGTTTCAAAAATTCCGAAGTAACCTTGTTTTATAGGATCTTTGTTACTTGTTGCTCCACTTGAGATAGCACTTGTTCCTACTCCAGCTTCGTTAATAAAGGTTGCTTTTTGAATACCAATTACAAAGGTATAAATAATACCTCCTGTTACCGCACTAGGAGTAAAAGCATCTTTAATAATATTTAAAAAAACAGCCGGCACACTGTTTAGATTACTAAAGATAACTATTAGACCAACAATAAAATAACTGATCATCATAATTGGTACTATTTTATTGCATATTTTAGAAATAATATTAAGGCCTTTTAAGATAACTATTCCTGCTAGTAAGGTCACAAGTAGAGCAATTAAAATTTTATTTACAGGATAGATCTCGGTAACTAAGGTAGTAATTGTATTGTTTTGGATAGCTAAAAAACCTAAAATATAGGCAAGTACTGCTAAAAAAGAATAAAGATAAGCTAACTTTTTCTTGTTTAGACCATTTTTAATATAATAGGAAGGACCACCTTTATAAAATTCTTGGTCTTTTTCTTTGTATAAAGTTGATAGAATATTTTCTAAAAAGCAATTAACTGAGACAAAAAAGGAAGAAACCCACATCCAAAAAATAGTGCCGATCCCGCCATAGTAAATGGCAAAAGCAATTCCTGCAAGAGAACCAGCTCCAATTTTCGAGCCTAATGAGATCATTAGAGCATCCATTGGTTTAATTCCGGAACTAGTGTTTTTGCTAAAGACATTTTTAATGATTGTTCTAATTTTTAACTGCGGAAATTTTAATTTAAAAGAAAAGTAAATACTATTTAAAAAAATAAAAGAAATTGCTACAGCCCAAAGAATCTTATTAAGGTTTTCTAGCATATTATCACCTGTTAGATTATATGTAGAAAAAAAAGAAGTTAGAAAAAAGAAAGTAAATTAAAAATCCGTTTTCAAAAAATAGTAACGGATTTTAATTTATTTATGATATGTTTCATGATTAATAATCTTAAACGAACGATAAATCTGTTCTAGTAGTAATACTCTAAATAATTGATGCGGAAAAGTAAGCTTAGAAAAAGAAAGCTTTTTAGTTATTTCTTTTTTCAAATTTTGACTGAAACCATAGGAAGAACCTATTAAAAAGGTAATATTACTATTTAAAGTTAGTTCTTTATCAATAAAAGCACTAAACTCTTCAGTTGTTAGCATTGGACCATCTTTATCCAGCATGACTAAGTTATCACTCTTTTTCAAAATTTTTTTAAGATTCTGTTCTTCTTTAGTTAAAAAGTCTGGAAGGACAGGATCAATATCAGGAAGTTCAATTATTTCTAATTTAGTATATTTACTTAATCTTTTTTGATATTCTTTAATGGCCTCTTTAAAGAAAGCTTCTTTTATTTTGCCAAAACAAATTACTTTAATCATTTAAACCTCAATTAATTCTAGGGCTTCATGCTGTTTGGCAATGTGAAGGACTACTTGGTCATTTATTACTTTGGAAACTTCCTCATAAGCTAACTCTTCAGTATTATTCTCTTCACTTAAATGAGCTAAAATAATATTCTTAGTGCGATTACCAACTATTTTTTTTATATATTGAGCTGTACTAGAATTGGATAAATGGCCACTGTCACCTAAAATTCTTTGTTTTAGGTAAAAAGGGTAGGAACCGTTCATTAATTTATTAATATCATGATTACTTTCAATAATATACATATCTTTGTTTTTAATAAGTTTAAGGTTCTTTAAAGATAGATAACCTGTATCAGTAATATAGACTAACTCTTTTGAAGCATCTTTAATAAGAATGCCATAGCATTCTACATCGTGTGATAAGGGAAAAAAAGTAATTTCTAAATCCTTATCTTGATAGATGCTTTCATTAAACACAGGAAGAGATGTCAGATTTTTAATATCAGTTATCGGAGTACAAATAGGACATTTTATTTTTTTAGCAATAGAACTTAGTCCCGCTATATGATCAATATGTAAATGGGTAAGAAGGAGCAAGTCAATTTTAGGGACTGCTCCAATTCTTTTTTTGATGGCACTTGCAGTAATACCAGCATCAATTAAAATATTTTTATTGCTAGTTTTGATCAAGGTACAATTGCCTTTGGAACCACTAGCTATGACTGTTACTTCCATTAGTTATATAAGTCAAATGGATTTATATGAGTTCCATTTCTTCTAACTTCGTAGTGCAAGTGTGTACCAGTTGAATAACCTGTTGATCCCATTGCTCCAATTACTTCGCCCATTTGTACACCTTCGCCAACAGAAACATATAATTTACTCATGTGAGCATATAAAGTTGTATAACCATTATTATGATCAATTACAATATAGTTACCAAAACTCCAATGAGTAGTAGCCGTAATTACTGTTCCATCATTAGCGGCATAAATAGGGGAGCCATAACCAGTTCCTGTAATATCAATACCATTGTGCATACTTCCCCAACGCATTCCCATGTAATCGGAAATGATATATGGTGTTCTAGTAGGCCATGCCCAAAATTCAGTACTACCAACAACATATTCAGTACGATTTCCTGTCTTGATAATTCGGTCAACAGCAGGAGTAATTACTTCAGTTGAAGCAATCAATGCCTGAGTTATTTGGCCATTTTCTTTTTTTATTTTCTTGGTAACTAAACTCTTACCATTCTCGCCTTGACGAACAACCTCAGAATAACCGACATAAAGACTAGAGTCGACCTCAGTCTGAGTTTTAAACTTAATTTCTTCATAAGAGACATCATGAGTTTCTTCAACAATTGTAATAGCCGGATCAATCAAGCTTATAACTACTTGTTCTCCAGTATAAAGAAGGGCATCTTCACTAGCAATATCTTGATTAGCTATTAAAAATTCCTGAACATTAAGTTTGTTAGCCTCAGAAATACTTTCAATAGTATCACCGGCTTTAACTGTATAGATCTCCTGAGAAGCAGTTGTTCCAAATAAGAAGTACTGAGCTAGCTCTCTTGATGTAAGAAAAATCTTTTCATTAGCTGGGATAAGATCTTTTTTTATAGTAATTGTCTCTTTAACATAAACGTTTTCTATTAAAGTTCCTTCATCTTCTATCTCTTGTTGAGTTTCGTTTAAGTAATCGTTGTACTGTTCTTCATCGACGAAAGATAAAACAGTGGCGTCAATTGCGTCAGTTAATATATCTTTATCTAAAATATAGACGGTATCAATTGTATCTTCTTCTTCAATTATCTCTTCTTCGTTGTTTTCCTCTGTCTCTTGACCTCTAATTGTTACGGTATAACCTTCAATCGTGAAATCTTGTTCTTCTTTTATTTTTTCATAAATTTCACTAGTAGTATCCATTTCTTCATTATAAGTAACTTCCTTAACGATCTCCAAACCTTCAGGAGTATAAACATGATCGACATTATAGCGATCTTTTATTTCCTGTTGTTCCTCATCGATATAGTTTTCTAAATCTTGCTTAGATTCTATAAAACCTATAGAGTTACCGTTTAAATAAATTCTATAACCTTCAGTTGCACCATAGTAAACATTAGATGTACTTAGGAAAACTACTGTTATAATACTTAAAGCGAGTGCTATTATAGAAAATGATATTACTCTTGTCTTATTCATCTTTACTTCCTTCCTTTTTTTCATCATTTTTAAAGTTCATAAATGAACCAGTATTCTTTTTAAACAAAACTTCTGCTGTTCCCACTTTACCATTACGATTTTTTCTGATAATTAACTCTGTCTTACTGATATTATCATCAATCTTTGACTCTTCATTATAATAATCATCACGGTAAATAAAAGCAACTAAATCGGCATCTTGTTCGATAGAACCGGACTCTCTTAAATCACTTAAAACAGGGCGCTTGTTCTCACGCAACTCTGGGGTTCTTGAAAGTTGGGCCAAAGTCACGATGGGAATCTTTAACTCTAAAGCTAAAGTCTTTAAAGAACGTGATATTTCTGATACTTCTTGCTGACGATTACCACCATATTTATTAACGCTGTTAATTAAAGTTAAGTAATCGATCAAAACTAAACCTAAATTGCCATCAAGACTAGCAAGTCGACGACATTTGGCTTTAATATCAGCGATAGTTACTCCAGGTGAGTCATCAATATAGATATTTAATTCGGCTAACTGACTCATCGCTTCATTAACTCTTTTCCAATCTTGATTTTGCAAAGAACCATTTTGTAACTTCTTAGCATCAATCTGACCTAAAGAGGAAATCATACGAGTTACTAGTTGCTCGGCGCGCATCTCAAGGGTGAAAATAGCAACAGTTTTTTTAGTTTGGCGAGCTATTGAAGTCGCGATATTCAAAGCTAAAGCAGTTTTACCCATCGCAGGACGCGCAGCAATGATAATAAGCTCATTTTCATGAAATCCGTCCGTTAATTCATCAAAGTCGTATAAGCCTGTAGGTAAGCCACTTATCTTACCGCGGTTAGTAGACAATTTTTCAAGTTGGTTTTGAACTTCACTCAAGACTTCATTCATGGTTTTAAATTCTGAGGCTTGACGATTTTTAGCTACATTAAAGATTTTAGATTCAGCTTTTTCTAAAGTTTCATTAAGTGGTAAATCACTATTGTAGCCTAATGAGGCAATAGCATTTGCTTCATCGATCAACTTTCTTAAAATACTTTTATCATTAACTATCTTTATATAATAATCAACATTCGCAGCAGTAGGGGTCTCATCTAAAATTTCCGTTAAATACTCAACGCCACCTATTTCATCTAAAATTTTTCTAGTTTTTAATTCGTCAGTTACAGTTGTCAAGTCAATTGCTATTTGGTTATTATGCAGAGTTTTAATAGCATCAAATATTTTTCCGTGTTTTTCCAAATAAAAACTTTCAGCATTTAAAGTTTCTAAAGCGCGGTCTTGAGCATATTTAGATAAGAACATTGAACCGATGACTGACTTTTCTGCTTCAATGCTATTTGGTATTTCTAATTTCATCTTACCACCTATTTTGTTAATTGGACTTTAACTTTGGCTTTTATGTCTTTGTAAAGTACTATCTCAACCTCGTGAAAACCAATTGTGCTAAGAGGCGAATTAAGAATTATTTCTTTTTTATCGACTTTATAGTCTTTTAGACGTTCTTTGATCTGTTTAGCTGAAATACTTCCAAATACTTTATCGTGTTCTCCAGTTTTTACTTGGAAAACTATGGTTTCTTTTTCTAACTTTTCTTTTGTTTCCAACGCTTGCTTACGACTTAACTCATCTTGTCGGCGCGCATTTTCTTGTTCTTGCTCAAGAATTTTCATTGAAGTAGCGCTTTTTTTAACAGCATAACCATTTTTGATTAAGAAGTTTTCTGCATAACCATCTTTAACTTCTTTAATCTCTCCTTTTTTACCTTGTTTTTTTAAATCTTTAATAAAAATAACCTGCATTTTTTCACCTGCTTTCATAATTTGTTTTTTGCTATGTAATTATTATACTACAAATTTTACTTTTATCCAAAAAAAATAAACACGAAGGGTGTTTATTTAACGAATGGTAATAAACCAATCATACGAGCTTTTTTAATTTGTTCTGCTATATATCTTTGATGTTTTGCACAGTTACCAGTAGCACGTCTTGGTAAGATCTTACCTTGAGCGCTGATATACTTTCTTAAAGTTTCAACATCTTTATAGTCAACATCAACATTTTTGCCTGTACACATATAGCACACTTTTTTCTTTTTACGATAAAATTCTGCCATGTTTATCCTCCTTTTTAAAATGGTAGGTCGTCATCTTCAATTTTTATTTCTTCACCAAAATCCTGGAAAGGATCGTTACTTTCGGCTGAATTCATACCACTTGGAGCAGAACTTGATGCTATAGGATCTCTGAAATCATATGGATTAACACCGACATTATCAGAGCCAGCATTAACTGCTCTTTGTTCACGACTTGCCTTAGTATCTAAAAATTGAACGTTATCAGCAATTACTTCAGTTACATAACGTTTATTGCCATTTTGGTCGTCGTAACTTCTAGTTTGGATTCTACCATCAATTGCTACTTGACTACCTTGATTTAAATAATTTTTAACGTTTTCAGCTTGCTTTCGCCAAACAACAATATTAATAAAATCTGTGCCACGCTCACCGCTCTGATCAGCAAATGGTCTATTGACAGCAAGTGAAAAAGTAGCAACAGCTATATTACTGCTTGTATAACGAAGTTCTGGATCTCTTACTAATCTTCCGATTAAAAATACTTTATTCATATTTACCTCTATTCTTCTACTTTAACTACTAATGAACGGATAATATTTTCATTAACATTTGAAATATGATTGAAAGCATTGACGGCTTCTTTATCTCCTTCAATTACATATAGGAAATAATAACCTTTCTTATGCTTTTTAATTTCATATGCCAAATCCTTTTGACCCATATCTTTTTCAGAAGTAATTTTACCACCGTTAGCAGTTATGACATTTTTTACTTCTAAAGCAACGTTTTTAATTGAAGCTTCATCTAAGGTAGGATTAACTATGAACATGATTTCATATTTTTTCATTTTCTACACCTCCTTCTGGACATCTGGCTTCTTAATGAAGCAAGGAGTAATTTCAATACTCGTGTGTATTATACCAGTAAATACTATGCTTTGGCAAGTATTTTTTTGTGCTTTTAAAAAAATCTTGGATTTTAAAATTAAATTTCTGTTTCTAAGTAAAGTGAAGTGAGATTTAGTATTAGAAAACTTATTATTTTTTAATACTATTTCTAAAACTAAATTACAATTAATAATTTAACTAATTAAAATTTAAAAATTTTGGTACTTAAAATCGTCTAGTTTTCTCTATTTTTCTTAATTATAAGACTTTTAACTAAAATTTAGTTTTGTAATTAACTTTTTCACAAGTAAAAGCACTCAAATTTAAGAGTGCCTAATTTCCAATTATATTCTTTAAATCATTGGAGCAATAAATATTTATATATTCTAATCTTTCTTCTTCACTTATAATATGACTATTCTTTTTAAACATTTCTTTTAATTTTTTATAATCTCCATTGATACTTTCATGACTAGCAACAATCATATCCATCTTAGATACATTTGTAAGATCTAAATATATTCCGTTTATTTTAGCAAGTGATTCTATAAATACTCTTTGAGTTCTACCATTGCCTT
>USBW01000019.1 GCA_900553045.1 uncultured Mycoplasmatota bacterium
TTATATAAATCAGATTTTGATTTATTGTTGGAAGAAAGTAGTAAAGTGGGTGATAAAAATGAATAATGAAAAAATGTTAATAAATACCAATATTAACTGATTGATTACGATTTATTGCAACCCCCTAGAGAAACCCTTATAAATAAAGGATTTTCTTAATATTTTGATTTTGCGTGCTTTTGATAAAGAAGTGCTAAAATCATTCAAAATAAATAAAAATATAGCAAATTTAATGATATTTTGTGGTAGATTTAGAAAGGTGATTACGACGTTGGAACCTCTCCACAAGATTTATATTAAAATATAGAAAAGAGGCGAGTATATGGCAAACAAAATAATTGAAGTTCAAAACATTAAAGTAAATATAGCAAATATAAATAATAACGATTATATTTGCATTTCTGATTTTACAAAATTTAAAGATGGAAAATCGGCTTCAGATGATGTTATTAGAAATTGGTTAAGAAATAGAATTACTTTAGAATTTTTAGGAACTTGGGAATCAATATATAATCCAAACTTTAATTCCGTCGAATTCGACGGGTTTAGAAAAGAAGCAGGGCTTCATACTTTTACATTGAGTGTTACTGAGTGGTGTAATAAAACAAATGCAATTGGTATATATTCGAAACGTGGTAAATATGGTGGAACTTATGCTCATAAAGATATTGCTTTTGAATTTGCCTCTTCTATTAGTCCTGTTTTTAAGTTATACTTGATAAAAGAATTTGAAAGATTAAAGACATTAGAAAATAGTAATAGAGAATGGGATGTAAAAAGAATTTTAACAAAAAATAATTATATTATTCATACTGATGCTATTAAAAATTATATATTACCAAATAATGATTATTATAAAGATAGAGAATGGTTAAAGTATGCAGAAGAAGCAGATATCTTAAATGTTGTTTTATTTAATACAACAGCTAAAAAATGGAGAGAATTAAATCCTGATTTAGCAAGTAATTCAAATATCAGAGATTATGCTACAATAAATGAATTAACAGTATTATCTAATCTAGAATCACATAATGCTGAATTAATAAAACAAGGAAAAAGCAAAGAAGAAAGATTTGAAATTTTGAATGAAATTGCAAAGTATCAATTAAATATACTTAATAATGCAGAAAAGATAAAATTATTAGGAGATAAGAAAAATGAAGAATAAATATAATTTAAAACGGCGGATGATTGTTTAGTTAAGGTTTTAGAAAAAATTTATACAGATAGTTTGGAAGTGATTGAATTGAATGAAAAATTTATGAAAATTGCACTTGAGGAATCAAAAAATGCTAATTGTGCAAAGGGTAAAGTTGGAGCAGTTATTGTTTTAAACGAAAAGGTATTGGGAAAATGAAATAATTCTGTACCTAAAGGGTGTATGCCATGTACACTAGATACCTGTTTAAGGAAAAAATATAATTTAAGAAGTGGCGAACGACAAGAAATATGTAGAGTTGTTCATGCAGAACAAAACGCAATATTAAATGCATTGAAAAACGGTTATGATTTAAGTGATTCTACAATTTATGTAACAAAATCTCCATGTATGATTTGTGCTAAACTTATAATAAATGTTGGAATTAAAAGAGTAATTTATGCAAATAAATATCCTGATGAAGAAGCTTTTAAAATTTTGAAAGAAGCAGAAGTAAAAACTCAATATTTTGAAATAGGCAAAATAAAGGAAGTGATATAAATGGATAATCGACAAAATCAGACAAATATCAACTGGTACCCTGGCCACATGGCTAAAACCAAAAGAGAGATCAAGGAAAAAATAAATTTAATAGATATTATATATGAGGTGTGTGATGCTCGTATCCCTTTTAGTTCAAGGATTAATGATATTGATGACATCGTTAGGGAAAAACCGCACATTTTGATTATGAGCAAATATGATTTATGTGATCAAAAAGAGACAGATAAGTTTATTGAGTACTATGAGAGTAAGGGATTTTTTGTCTTGAAGAAGAATCTTTTAAATGATTCCTTAGAGGATATTTTTACTTTAAGTAGGAAGATTTTAAAAGAAAAAATAGCTAGTCAGCATTTGAAAGGAATAAACAAAACTACTATTAGAGCCTTAGTGATCGGCATACCCAATGCTGGCAAGTCAACTTTAATAAATAAATTAGTTGGTAAAAAAATTGCTAAGACAGGTAATAAACCAGGAATTACAAAAAGTCTAAGTTGGATAAGAGTAAGAAAAGATATTGAACTACTAGATACACCAGGCGTCTTATGGCCTAAACTAGATCAAGAAAAACAAGCTTATCAACTAGCTGCTACTACCGCCATAAAAGAAGAAATTTTGGATAATCAAGAAATTGCTCTATACATTTTGACTTTCTTAGAGAAATACTATCCAGAGCTTTTAAAAAAATATTATGATTTAGAAACTACAGAAGATTATAATTATATTATTCAAACAATTGGTAAAAAATGGAATTTATTTAAAAAAGGTGGTCTAATTGATGAAAATCGCGTTTTAGATTTAGTAATAAATGACGTTAAACAAGGTAAATTAAAAGGAGTTACCTTTGATAGGAGTGACTTAATTGAATAAAGAAGAAATAATTACTAATTTAAAAAACAAAAAAGAAGACTCATATTTGATTAAAGGTGAAGCTTCTTTAGTAATGCAAGATCTAAAAAAGATGACTAAAGATGTTGTTTACCAACCGATCAAAGATGAAAAGTTTGTTTGTGTTGCTGGTTATAATTGCGAGTCGGTAGATACTTATTTTGAACGTCTAGCTAAATCTACGAACAAAAAAGATAAGCAAATCTTGAAAGAACTTGACCTTCTTCTTTGTTTAAAAGACAATAAACGTTATGAAAAAAAAATATATCAAAATGGTATCAATTTAATTGCTGGTGTCGATGAAGTTGGACGTGGCCCATTAGTAGGACCCGTCGTGGCTGCTGCAGTTATTTTTCCTAAAGATCTAATTATTGAAGGTTTGACAGATTCTAAAAAACTATCTGAAAAGAAAAGAGAATATTACAGCGACCTTATTAAAAAAGAAGCGTTAGCTTATGCGATCTTCTCGGTTGATAATGAAAAAATTGATGAAGTAAACATCTATGAAGCTACCAAGATTGCGATGATTAAAGCAATTACTAATTTAAAAATAAAACCAGAGCATATTTTAATTGATGCGATGCCTCTTGATTTACCAATTCCTACTACGTCAATTATTAAAGGCGATTTAAAAAGTCAGACAATTGCAGCCGCCTCAGTCTTGGCTAAAGTCTACCGAGATCATTTGCTGTATGAATTAGATAAAAAATATCCAATGTATAACTATCGTAAGAATAAAGGTTATCCTACTAAAGAACATCTAGCATTATTAAAGAAGTACGGAATAACTCCTTATTACCGTAAAAGCTATGGTCCGGTCAAAGAATTTTTAAGTTCTGTTGACATAAAATGAAATATGAGTTATATATTAAAAAGGGATGTGATGGAATGAAAAATTTAGTAATTGTCGAATCACCAAGCAAAAGTCACACAATTGAAAAGTACTTGGGAAAAGATTATAAAGTAGTCTCTTCAAAAGGGCATATTAGAGATCTTAAAACAACTGGGAAATTCGGCTTAGGAGTGGACATTGAAAACGGTTTTGAGCCAAGTTATGAAGCAATAAAAGGTAAAGGGACCGTAATTAAAGATCTAAAAAAACTCGCTAAGGAAAGTGATGAAGTTTATTTAGCGTCCGATCCTGACCGTGAAGGAGAGGCCATTGCTTGGCACTTAAAGGATGCTTTAGGCATTCCTGATGATAAATATGAACGAGTAGTTTTTAATGAAATTACCAAAAATAAAGTTTTAGAAGCCTTTAAACACCCACGTAAAATTGATGATAACTTAGTTAAATCTCAAGAGACTAGAAGAATCTTAGATCGCATTATCGGCTTTAGACTATCTAAGTTAATGCAATCTAAAACCAGTGGAAAATCTGCAGGTCGTGTTCAAAGTGTCGCTTTAAAGCTAATTGTCGACAAAGAAGAAGAAATAAAGAACTTTAAAAAAGAAGAATATCATACCATTACTGCTTATTTTGATGACTTTACATCAGAACTTTTTAAATATAAAGACAAAGAAATAAAAATAGCAACTGAAGAAGAAGCAAAACAGATCCTAGATGCTTTAAGCAACGAATTTACCATTGAAAGCATCGATAAGAAAGATAAAAAAAGAAGTACCAAGTTGCCATTTATTACTTCGACATTACAGCAGGAAGCCTCAACTAAATTAGGCTTTCCTTCTAAAAAGACAATGAGTATTGCTCAAAAATTATACGAAGGAATAAAACAAGAAAATGAGACCACGGGTCTTATAACCTATATGAGAACGGACTCTGTGCGTTTAAGTGATGACTTTATCACCAGTACTAGTGCTTTTATTGAAAAAGAATATGGTAAAAATTATGTTGGTTATCTACATAAAGCCAAAAAGAAAGATAATGTTCAAGATGCTCATGAAGCTATCAGACCCACAGACATTACCAAGACTCCTCTTAAGATGAAAGAGTTCCTTACTAACGATGAGTATAAATTATATTCTTTAATCTACAAAAGAGCTCTTGCTTCTTTAATGAAAGACGCTACGACTTTACAGACAACTATTATTTTAGATAACCATGACTATAAATTTAAAACGACTGGTAGTATTATCACTTTTGACGGTTATTTGAAAGTTTACAAAGATTATGAAGATACTCAAGATAAAATATTACCTAATTTAGATGAGTATCCAAAGATTATCTTTTCTAACCGCATTGAAGATGAAAAACACTTCACTAAACCAGCTCCAAGATATACTGAGGCCCGTCTTATTAAAGAATTAGAAGACTTAGGAATAGGAAGACCTTCGACTTATGCTAAAATAATTGATACTTTAAAAGAGCGTGGTTACGTTAATGTTGAAGATAAAAAATTTATCCCAACCGCTACTGGGATTGAAGTCAATCAAAAATTACAGGAATTTTTCTCGAATATAATCAACGTCAAATACACAGCTTCGATGGAGACAAAACTAGATGAAATAGCTTTAGGTAATGCTGTCTGGAATGAAGTTTTAAAAGTATTTTACAATGATTTTGAACCACTAGTGGAAAACGCTTTTCAAGAAATGAAAAAAGAAAAGCCTCAAGAGACAGGTGAAAATTGTCCTAACTGTGGCAGTCCTTTGGTGGTTCGTCATGGCAAATACGGCGAATTTATAGCTTGTAGTAACTATCCAGACTGTAAATACATCAAAAAAGAACAGCCACAAGTGGTTGAAATTATGGATTGTCCTAAATGTGACGGAAAAATTATTGTCAAAAAAACCAAAAGAGGCAAAATTTTTTACGGTTGCAATAATTATCCGAAATGTGATTTTGCTACTTGGGATAAACCACTTAAAGAAAAGTGTCCAAACTGTGGTGGCATACTAACAGAAAGTAAAGATGGCATTAAATGCTTATCATGTGGGAGAAAACAATGAGACAACTAATTTTAGAAAATACTGAAAATGGCTTACAAGATAAACATACTAAAATAGTTTGTGATAGTAATTATCATTATTACAACTATTATTTTGATCAAGACTTTCGTAAAGAATTTTTAAGTCTTGGGAACAATGCTGAACATTTTAAAGTCGATGAAAGAGATAAAACTTTATATAATGATAATGGTACCTTAGTTAATATCATGGATCTTAAAGGTTATGATGTTGAAGAAGAACATAAAATTATCACAGAAATTATCACTACTTTATCTAATCTTTATGAAGATTTAGAATTCAGTGTTGTAAGAGAACCAATTGTCTATTATGAAAAGTGGCAATTTCAGGATTATATTTTAAATGGCAGTAAAGTTAATGAAAAAACATCAACGCACTCTATATATTGTACAAATAAAGAAATGGTTCGTCGAAGAAAGCCTGAAAAATAAAATATTGAGTTTTGAAATAATAAAAAAACATTTTGCCACTTGCCAAAATAAAATAAATGTTTTAAAATAAGAATAAATTGAGCAATGACGAGAAAATAGTACAAGGATAAATTCTTTTTAAGAGAGGAAGTGGTTGGTGCAAACTTCTAAAAGAAATCCTTAGAATTCACTCTCAAGTTCAAGCGCAAGAACCTAGCGTTATGGGTATGAGGTAATAATAATTTATTATAAATTAAGGTGGTACCACGAACACATTCGTCCTTATGGCGAGTGTGTTTTTTTAATAA
The DNA here is from genome assembly GCA_900553045.1 of uncultured Mycoplasmatota bacterium. Taxonomy (GTDB): domain Bacteria; phylum Bacillota_I; class Bacilli_A; order RF39; family UBA660; genus UMGS1572. Next base: position 6,234 of record USBW01000019.1, read on the forward strand.
GGAGGATTAAAATGGAAGATTTAAAAACAGAAATTAAAACTGCGATTGAAAAAGTTTGCACCTTAGAGGAATTAAATGAAGTAAGGTTAAATTACATTGGTAAAAAAGGTAAAATAACAGAACTCAGATCTAAATTAAAAGAATTGCCTAATGAAGAGAAGAAAGATTACGGTAGTAAAGTTAATGATATTACTAATTACTTTAACTTACTTTTTACCGATAAAAAAGAAGCCTTAGAAAAAGCCAAAATAGAAGAGCAGCTAGCAAGTGAGAAGATTGATGTCACTATGCCAGGTTTAAAAATTAAAACTGGTGCTCCCCACATTTTAGAAAAAGTTATCGAGGAACTTGAAGAGTTTTTTATTTCTATGGGTTATGACGTCGTAGAAGGACCAGAGCTAGAACTTGATAAATACAACTTTGAAATGTTAAATTTACCAAAAGGTCATCCAGCTCGTGATGCGCAAGATACTTTTTATATTAAAGGTGATGAATGGTTACTTAGAAGTCAGACTTCACCAGTTCAAGTTAGAACTATGTTAAAAAATAAGGAAAAGTCTGAGATTAGAATGATTTGCCCTGGTAAAACTTATCGTCGTGATTATGATGACGCTACTCATTCTCATCAATTTATGCAAATGGAAGGCCTTCTTGTTAGCCATGATATTTCTTTATCAGATTTAAAAGGTACGATGGACATGACTGCTAAAAAATTATTTGGCCAGGATGTCAAAACGCGCTTTCGCCCATCCTTTTATCCATTTACTGAACCAAGTGTTGAGTTTGATGTCTCTTGTTTCAAATGTGGTGGTAAAGGTTGCAACGTCTGTAAAGGTACTGGTTGGATCACTATCGGTGGAGCAGGCGTAGTTCATCCTAATGTTTTACGTATGAGCGGGTACAACCCTTTGGAATATCAAGGCTTTGCTTTTGGTTTTGGAATTGAGCGTATTACCATGATTAAATATGGTATTAATGATTTAAGAACTTTTTACACTAATGATCTTAGAGTGAGTTCGATGTTTGATAGAAGAGGTGAAGAATAATGAGAATATCTTTAAACTGGATTAATGATTATGTAGATATCAAAGATGAAGATAAGAAACAAATGGCAGATAAAATAACTAATGCTGGTGTCAATGTCGAAAAAATTATTTCTTATAATTTTGACAATATTGTAGTTGGTAAAATCAAAAGTGTTAAGAAACATCCTGCTTCATCACATCTTAATCTCTGTGTAGTAGATGTGCAGGATGAGGATTTAAAAATAGTTTGTGGCGCTAGTAATGTTAAAGAAGATGCCCTTGTTATTGTTGCAAAAGTTGGGGCTATTTTAAAAGATGACTTTAAAATTAGTAGAAGAGAGCTTCGTGGTGAAGAGTCTAATGGTATGATCTGTGCCTTGTTTGAGTTAGGACTTGAGGAAGAAAATGAAGAAAATTATCAAAAAGGAATTTACATCTTTCCTGATGATGCTAACGTTAAGCCTGGTATGCCAATCAAAGAGGCCCTAGGTCTTGATGATACTATTTATGAGCTCGATCTTAACCCTAACCGCAGTGATTGCCTTTCTCATTTAGGATTTGCTTACGAAGTTGCCGGTGTCTTAGGTAAAAAAGTTACTATGCCTGATGTCAGTTATAATAAAAATTTAGAAAAAGCTAAAATTAATTTAGATGTTAAAACTCCACTTTGTACTATGTATCAAGCTTGTGTAGTAAAAAATGTCAAAGTTGGACCTTCTCCTAAATTTATTAAAGAAAGACTTGAAAATGCGGGAATGCGTTCAATTAATAATGTTGTTGATATTTCTAATTACATTATGTTGGAGTATGGTCAGCCACTTCACTTTTTTGACTATGATAAATTAGGCGAAAATATTATTGTAAGGGAAGCTTCAGATGGTGAACAAATTACTACTTTAGATGGAATAGAACGCATTTTAACTAAAGATGATATAGTAATTTGCGATAAAGAAAAACCAGTAGCTATCGCCGGAGTCATGGGCGGAGAAAGTACAGAAGTTTTAGAGAGTACTAAAAATATTTTGATCGAAAGTGCTATTTTTAATCCTTTAAACGTTCGTTATACTTCAATTCGTCTTGGACTTCGCAGTGAGTCTTCAATTCGTTTTGAAAAAGGATTAAATTACGAGTACACTTCTCTTGCCCTAGATAGAGCTTGCCATTTATTAGAAAAATATGCTAGTGGAAATGTTACTTCTTCTAAAACAATTTATGATAAAGTT
>USBW01000020.1 GCA_900553045.1 uncultured Mycoplasmatota bacterium
ACAAGAAGCAGTTGATGCTTTAATCGACAATGGTCGTCGTGGTAAGAGTGTAACTGGCGCAGGAAATCGTGCTTTGAAATCTTTATCAAGTATGTTAAAAGGAAAACAAGGTCGTTTCCGTCAGAACTTATTAGGAAAACGTGTTGACTATTCAGGTCGTTCTGTAATCGTTGTAGGACCATCATTAAAGATGTATCAATGTGGTCTTCCAAAAGGAATGGCTCTTGAGTTATTTAAACCTCATGTTATTCATGGTTTAGTTGAACGTGACATTGCTCATAATATTAAAGCTGCTAAGAAGCTTATTGAAAACCAAGACGAAAGAGTTTGGGACGTAGTTGAAGATGTTATTAAAGAACATCCAATTATGTTAAACCGTGCTCCAACGTTACATAGACTTGGTATTCAAGCATTTGAACCAAAATTAATTGGTGGTAAAGCAATTCGTTTACATCCACTTGTTTGTCCTGCTTTCAACGCTGACTTCGATGGTGACCAAATGGCTGTTCATGTACCACTTTCTGAAGAAGCTCAAGCAGAAGCTCGTATATTAATGCTTGGTGCTAACAATATTTTACATCCAAAAAGTGGTGAGCCAGTTGTAACACCTGCTCAAGACATGGTTTTAGGTAATTACTACTTAACTATGGAAGAAGAAGATCCAGAAAATGAGGGAAGAATTTTTAAAGATGTCAACGAAGCATTGATGGAGTATGAACGTGGAGATTTACCTCTTCATACTAGAATAGCTTTGCGTACTAATTCTTTCAAACATAAATTATTTACTGAGGAGCAAGCTAACAAATATTTAGTTACTACTGTTGGTAAGTTAATTTTCAATGAAATTTTACCAGATACATTCCCATATATTAATGAACCAACTAAAGATAATATTACTAATTGTACCCCTAATAAATACTTTATAGCTCCTGGTGTTAATATTAAGGAAGCGATCAAAGAAATGCCTTTGGTTAGTCCTTTCCCAGTTAAAACTTTAAAAGATATTATTGCTCAGATCTTTAAATTATATAAGACTACTGAAACTTCAGTAATGCTTGATAAGTTAAAAGATTTAGGATTTAAATATTCAACAATTTCTGGTACTACAATGTCTGTTCATGATGTTGCTGTTTCTAAAAATAAACCACAGATTATTGCTGATAGTAAGAAGATGGTTGACAAGATTAATAAACAGTATGCTCGTGGATTGATCACTGAGGAAGAAAGGTTTGAATCTGTTATTAAAGTTTGGGATAAAGCTAAAGCTCAAGTTCAAAAAGAACTTGAACAAATTGCTGATGAAAGTGTCAATAATCCAATCTTTATCATGATGAAGTCCGGTGCTCGTGGTAAAATATCACAGTTCGTTCAACTTTCTGGTATGCGTGGTTTGATGACTAAACCAGGTGGAAAAGTTATTGAAATTCCAGTTATTTCATCATTTAAAGAAGGATTATCAGTATCTGAGTTCTTCTTATCTACCCACAGTGCTCGTAAAGGTAGTGCTGATACTGCTTTAAATACAGCATCAAGTGGTTACTTAACAAGAAGACTTGTTGATGTTTCTCAAGACGTTATTGTTAAAGAAGAAGATTGTGGTACAGACTTCGGTGTTGTAGTAACACCATTTATCAATGAAAAAGATGGTACTGTAATTGAAGGATTATATGATCGTATTGTTGGTCGTTATACTAGTAAAAAGGTTGTTGATCCTACAACTAAAGAAGTTATCATTGATAAAAACGAATTTATTACTGAAAAGATTGCTGATCGTATTGTTCAAGCAGGTATTGATAAAGTTGAGATTAGAAGTGTTCTTACTTGTAATACGGCTAATGGTGTCTGCCAAAAATGTTATGGTCGTAACTTAGCAACTGGTAACTTAGTAGAAATTGGTGAAGCAATTGGTATTATGGCTGCTCAATCAATCGGTGAACCAGGTACCCAACTTACCATGCGTACTTTCCATACCGGTGGAGTTGCTGGTGGCGAAGATATCACTCAAGGTTTACCTCGTGTTGAAGAGTTGTTTGAGGCTCGTAATCCAAAAGGTCAAGCAACAATTGCTACAATTGCTGGTAAAGTCACTAAGATCGTTGAAGATCATGGTAAGTATAAAATTACTATTAAGAATAAAGTCGATGAAGTTGAACACGTAACTAATTATGCTGCTAAATTATTAGTTCAAAAAGGTGATGAAGTTAATCCTGGAGATCGTTTAACTGAAGGTAATATTTCTCCAAAAGAGTTGTTAGCTGTTACAGATCCTATCACAGCTCAACAATATATTTTGAAGGAAATTCAAAAAGCTTATCGTTCTCAAGGTGTTGATATTTCTGATAAGCATATCGAAGTTGTAGTTAAACGTATGATTTCTAAAATCCGTATTTATGATGGCGGTGAGACTAACTTACTTATTGGTTCAGTTGTAAGTATTCGTGAGTTTACTGATATCAACAAGGATGCTATTATTCATGGTAAGAGACCTGCTGTTGGTAAACCAATTTTACTTGGTATTACTAAGGCATCTCTTGAAACTGATTCATTCTTATCAGCAGCATCATTCCAAGAGACAACAAGAGTTCTTACTGATGCTTCTATTAAAGGTAAGATCGATACTTTACAAGGACTTAAGGAAAATGTTATTATCGGTAAGTTAATTCCAGCAGGTACTGGAGCAAAACAATATCGTGATGTTTCCTATGAACTTGCTAAGCCTTATTTAGCAGAAGATGCGTATGAAACTTTAAAAGATGAATTTCAGGCTTAAATTTGATTATGAATAGATGAGAAGATTATCTTTTCATCTATTTTTTGTCTAATGATCAAAATTTAAAAAGGTGAAGTAAAGTAAATGTTGGAAAAAATAAAGATAAAAAGAGAATTATATAATTAATATGTTTTTTCCTATATTCTTTTGGAAAGAAAATAGTCTAATCTATAATTATCTTGAGGATTAAAACCATTATTATAAACTGGAAATTGTTGATAATATTTTAAGTCGTTATCATATATTTTGTTAGCTTGGTTTCTGAAATTAGTAATAATTTTTTCTAAATTAAGTTTTTTGTAAGTAGCTTCATCAGTTTTAAACTTATAATATATTTCTTCAGTTAACTTAATATTATTAGCTTTCATAGTAAGCAATTGTACAGTATTTTCAAGACCATCAAAAGAATAAGCATGGGGTCTAGAAGTAATAAATTTAGCATATTTATTTGAAATATGGCCTTCCATAGAACAATGGCATTTATAATCAGGGTGCTGTTGATTAATAATACCATCTATATGATTTAATAAGTATTTTTGTTGTTTAAGCATCATGTTTTTCTGATCTGGATAAAGTTGACACTGAGCTTTTACTAAAAGTTTAAATTCATCAATCATTTTGTTTCTTAAATAATTATCAGCAATTTCAGTAAGCATAGGTTCTTTTTTAAAAATGTAATTTAGAGATTTTTTATAATGAAAAGAGTCTAAAACAAAAATAATATTAGGGAAAGCAATATCGTAATTAGTAATCCAAGAACCGCCGTCACTAGATAAAAATATTTTTTCAATCTTGCTTAAGTCATAAGTTGAATCTAAATATCGATAAGTTTCTTCCCATAATTTATCAGTTTTTAAAATTGATGAAGCAATGTAATGAGTGTTTTTCAATTGCTTTTTATTAACAAAATTTTCTTTGTGACCTTCATGAGTAAGAATTACAGGAACAATCTTATTTTTAATACCAGGACTTCTTGACTGAATATTAGCATGGACTTCATCAGCTTCAATATATAAAACTTTAGGTGTTTTTCTGATTGTTGGTGGTTCAACATAGTTATAATTTATACTTTTAATTTTAGTAGAAATAGTTTGTCTTGATACTTCATAGTTTGGAATAGAATTTTTAGAAGACCAGCTAATTCCATTATCTAAAGCATTATTAATTAAATTAACTTCAGCAGATAAAGACATTTTTGCCCATTTATCAATACCTAAATAATCTTCTAAATAACTATAATATTGATATTTGCCATTAACTTTCTTTTTTGACTTATAATAAGTCTTATTAAAAGTTATTAAACCGAGGGAAGTGATTAAGGTCCGTGACCGGATTTGCTGTACATAATATAGCTCCTTTCTCTCTTTAGAATTTTTGTATTCTAAATCTAGATATTCTAAGATGTTAGCTAGTATATCTAAATTAAGGGTATTAGTAGAATTAGAAATATTATGTTCCAATTCATGTAGAAATAAATTATTTTCTAAAATCTTATTTAAATGGTTAACAAAACTGTTAAAAAGTGATATTATATTCATTGAGAAAACAACTCCTTAAAACCTATAAGCTTCGAGTTTTTATTTAGGTCTGTATATTTTTGTTTCATATTAATTATATAACAGTTTTAAATTTTTGAGTGTTTTCTCTTTTTTATGCATTAATTTATTTTCCCACATCTATTTTACTACATCAGTTTAAAGACCTAAATTGACAAAATTTAATAATTATGGTAAAATACAACTCAATCTTAAGGGGGAGAAAAAATGGAGAACAATTTTGAAAAGAAAAAGTATAAATACAATTTAGAATTCGATCGCAAGTGTTATGAAATAGGGCAAAAAGCTGCTTGGCAGAGCAATGAAATGATAAGAATAGCTAGTAAAATGGGTATTTTTGTCAATAAAAATGAAATTTTAAGATGTGCTAAACGTTATGCTAGTGCCATGGAAAATGTTGGTTATAAAGAAATCAAAGCTAAAGTGGAGACTGGTAATAAAATTCAAAAAGAAAAAGAGTATCAATTTACCAAATTTTTATATGAATCATTGCTTTATTACAAAAATGACAATGTAAAGAAAAAAGAACTTGCTAAAAGATTGGGAATGAGTCTTGAGACTGTCAGAAATAAAGCCTTAAAATATGCCGAGAATCATCTTGGCCTTTCTAAGGAACAAGCAAAGAAACAATTAGAGTCAACTCAAACTTTAGAAAATAATAGCAGTTACGACAAATATAAAAATGTTATTGAAAAAATGATTACAATAACTAAAGCTAAAGACTTAATTTTATTTTTATATTCTGTTGACAATCGTTTTTCTAATAAACAAGGTAATGATCGTACTAGCGATAAAGCTATAGATGTTGCTAACTTATCAAGATATGTATATTTATACTGTAAAGAAAAAAACAATCCAAAATTAGAGGCTAGTTTACAAAAAAAAGTTGAGTTCTATCGCGAATATGTTAGAAAAAGAAAACAAGCTAAAGTAAATGAAAAAAGAACAACAGCAGGAGAAAGCAGAACTGTTCGCATTATCAAAGAACTTATTATTAGTGGCGAGCCATATAAGAAGTTTATTAGAACCAAAGGGATGAATTTAGTCGAATTTGATAGAAAATTAAATTTATTGAAAGAAACTGATGAGGATTTATACAAAGATTGCCTTAATTATATTAAGTGGTGTGAGAAGGAAGAAAAACTACGTGTTCAAAATGACGTAGCTATCTTAAAAAAATGTATTGCTTATATTAAAAATGGAATAGTTGTCAATGGTAAAAAACGTGATTTTACAATAATAGACTTATATGTTTTTTCAGGAAAAGTCGCTAAAGAGATCTATGAATTACTATGCTATTTAACTAGCGAAGAGAGAACTTGTCTTTCAACTTTCCTTCAATTTAGAAGTGAAACAGAATATTATAAACGTAAAGAAAAAGATGGATTATATTCTAGTGAAAAAGAAATTTTGAAGGGTAATTATTATATTAATATTAAAGACCAAGATGGTAATATTGTCACTCAAAGGGAGATCTCTCAAAAAGAAAAAGAAGCAATAATGCGCTTCCTACATGAAAAAACAGCGATCGTAGTTAATCAAAGATTTTTTAATATAGCAAAGCATTTGTATGAGGATGGCAATTTGTTTGCAATTGATAAAAGTATTTATGCAGATCCAGAAGACAACCAAGAAAGAGATAAGAAAAGACGATAAAGTTCTAAAATCTTTATCGCTTTTTTTATAAAATTTAAAGGATATTTAGGTTATATTGTTAATATTTATATGAACCGTTGCTCATCTTTTGCTATTTCAATTTGTTTTCTTGTTTTACTATCTCATAAGTGCTAAAATAAGTTAAGCAAGATGTCTTGTTAAAAGGCAAAGTTATTAGGAATGGTTAAGCCTTCAAAAATCTTTAATTTATGAAATATCAAGGAGGAATTATGTTTGAATTAGTATCGAATTTTAAGCCGAGTGGCGATCAGCCAAAGGCTATAGAAAAGTTAGTAGCAGGAATAAAAAACGGGGATAAACATCAAGTTTTATTAGGTGCTACTGGAACAGGAAAAACTTTTACAATTGCTAACGTAATCAAAGAGGTTAATAAGCCAACTTTGATCCTTGCACATAATAAGACGTTAGCGGGTCAATTATATGGCGAGTTAAAAGAGCTTTTTCCTAATAATCATGTGGAATATTTTGTTTCTTATTACGATTATTATCAACCTGAAGCTTATGTACCTCAGACGGACACTTATATTGAAAAAGATTCTTCGATCAATGACGAAATTGATGAATTAAGACATAAGGCTACCAGCTCTTTAATTGCTTATAAAGATGTCATTGTCGTAGCCTCTGTCTCTTGTATCTATGGTATTGGGGAAAAAGAAGAATATGAGAAAAATATGCTTACTTTGTCTTTGGGTGAAACTAAATCTAAAGAGGAGATTTTAAGGAAATTAATAGATATGCTTTATGAACGTAATGATTTAGATTTCAAGCGTGGAACTTTCAGATCACGTGGCGATACCATTGAAATAATTCCTAATAACGAGCATCAAGAAGGTATTAGAATCGAGTTATTTGGAGATGAGATTGATCGCATTAGTATTATTGATACTTTGACTGGTAAAGTTTTAAAAGATAAGAAAACTATTTCTATTTTTCCTGCTAGTCACTTTGTTACTAGCGAAGATAAACTAAAACAAGCGATCACTCGTATTAAAGAAGAATTAAAAGACCGTTTGACAGTACTAAGGGAAAATAATAAATTACTGGAAGCTGAACGGTTGGAACAACGTACTAATTATGACTTGGAAATGTTAGCAGAAACAGGTTTCTGTAGTGGAGTTGAAAACTATTCTAGGCATTTGGCAGGTCGTAAAGAAGGAGAAACTCCAGAGACTTTAATGGACTTTTTTCCGAAAGATTTTTTGCTAATAGTTGATGAATCACATGTTACATTGCCTCAAGTAAGAGGAATGTACAATGGCGATCGAGCAAGAAAACAAACTTTAGTTGATTTTGGCTTTCGCCTTCCAAGTGCTTTAGATAATCGCCCATTGCGCTTTGAAGAGTTTGAAGCTAAACTTAATCAAGTTATCTATGTCTCTGCTACGCCAGGAGATTATGAACTTGAACATGCTACTAATAAAGTTGATCAGATCATTAGACCTACTGGCTTATTAGATCCGACGATTGAAGTAAGGCCAAGTAAAGGCCAGATAGATGATCTAGTAGGAGAAATTAATGATCGTATAGCTAAGAATGAACGTGTTTTAATTACTACTTTGACAATTAGGATGGCTGAAGAATTGACCAATTATTTGAAAGAACTAGATATCAAAGTAGCTTATTTACACACTGAGATTAAAACATTAGAGAGAATGAGAATAATTCGTGATTTGCGTCTTGGTAATTATGATTGTGTTGTAGGAATTAACCTTTTAAGAGAAGGAATTGATATTCCTGAGGTTAGTTTGATCGCTATTTTAGATGCCGATAAAGAAGGATTTTTAAGAAGTAGACGCAGTCTTATTCAAACAATTGGCCGTTGTGCAAGAAATGCTAATGGACATGTTATCATGTATGCTGATAGTATTACCCAGAGTATGGATGAAGCTATCAAAGAAACAGAACGTCGTCGCAAGATTCAGCTGGCATACAACAAAGAACACCATATCGTTCCAAAAACGATTAAGAAAGATATAAGAGAATTAATTTCTAATGTTGATGAGACTAAATTGTCAAAGAAAAAGAAATATGATAAAATAGATACAAAGATGTTGGATAAAATAGAAGAAGAAATGAAGGAAGCTGCTAAGAATCTTGATTTTGAAAAGGCGGCCGCTGTACGTGACAAGCTGGCTGAATTAAAGAGCCGGGTGTTGGGGGCAGGAGCGCCGACGGAAACCTGACAAAATTGACCGATTGCGCGTACGTCTAAATCAGTAGGTTTTCTTGAATAGACTAAAATGACAAAACTGTCGAATGATCAAAAAGGGACTTAAAAATGTCGATTACCACAACAATTCATACGGAAATGCGCCGCCAAGATCGGGCGGTGGATGATCCCACCATCATCAAAGCGTTCTTGCATCGCTGCAAGATGGTGACATTGGCTATTCACGATGAGCCTTTCCCGTACATTGTTCCGTTAAGCTATGGCTACGAAGTCAACAATGACGGCTTGA
>USBW01000021.1 GCA_900553045.1 uncultured Mycoplasmatota bacterium
ACTTACGAAAGTCTATGAAGAATTAAAAACTAAAATTGCTGACATCTGGAGGTTACTTTGACGTCGATAAAATAAAAAAAGAAATAGATGAATTAAATACTGAGGTCAATAGTCCTTCTTTCTGGCAAGATGAAGAACAAGCGAACTTAAAAACCACTAAGTTAAAAAGATTAAATGAAAAATATGAGACTGTTAAAAAGCTAAAAGAAGATATTGACAATAATTATGAGACTTTACTGCTTTTAAAAGAGGATTTTATTGCAGATCTGTTTGAGTTTTTAAAACAGGATGCTGAGGTTAAGAAAAACGAAATAGCTAAATTGGAACTAGAACTATTTTTCAAATATGACTATGATCATGGCGATTGCATTTTAGAAATTCATAGTGGCGCTGGAGGAACGGAAGCTTGCGATTGGGCTTTGATGCTTTACCGTATGTATACGCGTTATGCCCTTAATAAAGGTTATGCTTTAGAAGTTTTAGATTATCAAGAAGGTGAGGAAGCAGGAATTAAGCATGCTTCATTACTTATTAAGGGTGAGAATGCTTATGGCTATTTATCCTGTGAAAAAGGAGTTCACCGCTTAGTTAGATTGTCACCTTTCGATTCTAATAATCGTAGACATACTTCTTTTGCTTCGGTCGATGTCACTCCTTACTTTACTGCAAAAGATAATAATATTGAAATAGCTGATAAAGATTTAAAAATCGATGTTTATCGCTCAAGTGGAGCTGGCGGTCAATCGGTCAATACTACTGATAGCGCTGTTAGAATTACTCATTTGCCTACTAAAATAGTTGTTACTTGTCAAAATGAACGCAGTCAGTTAAAAAATAAAGAAAAAGCTCTTAGTATATTAAAAAGTAAATTGAAAATATTAGAAATAGAAAAACAAGAAGGTGGCATTGAAAAAGTTAAACAGTGGGATGATATTACTTATTTTACCGTACCAAATGTTATAGAACAAGAACTTGCCAAGTTAAAAGGCGAAAATAAAGAAAACTCATTTGGATCACAGATTAGAAGCTATATAATGCATCCTTACTCTTTAGTAAAAGATCATCGGACTCTTGCGGAAACTAGTAATGTTTCTAAAGTTCTTGATGGGGATTTAGATTTATTTATCGAAGCTTATTTAAGGAGATGAAAAAAATGAAAAAGTCAACTGATATAATAAAAGAAGTTTTGAAAAAACATCGGGTTCGCCGTTACTTCTTATTGTTGATTGGTCTTTTGCTTACAGCTTTTGCCTTTAACTTGTTTTTATTGCCAAATAACATTGACTTTGGTGGAATAAGTGGTTTAAGTATTATTGTTACTAAGTTTTTTCCGATAGAGCCTTCTTTATTTATTTTGATCGTATCTTTACTTTTGCTAATAGTTAGTTACTTTTTATTAGGTAAGGAGAAGACTAAAGCTTCAGTTTTAGGTTCTTTATTATTCCCTTTGTTCGTTGAACTTACTTCGCGACTTGATACTGTTTTTCATATTGGTGCTGAAGATCCTTTGTTACTAGCTATTTTTGGTGGAGTAATTTATGGCTTTGGCGTAGGTTTAGTCTTTAAAGCAGGTTTTACTACAGGGGGAACAGATATTCTTAATCAAATTATTAGTAAATATTTCCATGTCTCAATCGGCAGTTCAATGTTGATGGTCGATGGTTTAATAGTCTTAGGAGGAGCTTTTGTTTTTGGTTGGGCTGAATTTATGTACGGTGTATTAGTACTATACATTATAAGTGTTCTTACAGATAAAGTTTTACTTGGAATTTCTAATTCTAAAGCGTTTTATATTATTACTTCAAAAACTGAAGAAGTAACTAGGTTTGTAATAGACGAATTAAACCATAGTGTCACGATGCTAGATGCAGTTGGCGCTTATAAAAATACTAAGAATGCTGTTTTGTTTACAGTTATTCCTACTAAAGAGTATTATAAATTAAAGGAAGGAATTTCATATATTGATCCGAATGCTTTTTTTACAGTTATTGATGCGTATGAAGTATTAGGTGGTGAGTGATGAAAAAAAGCACTCCTATTTTGTCAAGAATATTTAGTAGTAATATTGTCTATCGTTATACTTTTGTGACACTAGCACTTATAATATCCGCTATTTCTTATAATGTTTTTCTAAAACCATTTTCAATTGTTACTGGCGGAACTAATGGTTTGGCAGTTTTGCTTGAATATTTTCTAAATATTAACAGTGCTCTTATCATTTTTCTTTTATATTTTATCTTTTTGATATTAAGTTTTCTTTTTTTAGGAAAAGAGGAGACAATCGCTACTGCCTATATTACTTTTATTTATCCTCTTTTGGTTTATTTTACTGAGGATCTTACTTATATAATCAAACCAGATAACTATCTATTAGCGGCTTTTTTTGCTGGAGTTTTATCAGGTGTTGCTAATGGGGTCATCTTTAAAGTTGGTTTTAATACAGGTGGTGTGGGAGTCTTAAGCAAAATTATTTTTAAATATTTAAAAATACCAATAAGTACTGCTAATTTCTTAGTAAATTGTACTATTGTGTTAGCAGGAGCCTTTTCATTTGGTTTTGCTGTGGTTTTATATGCTGTAGTTGTATTAGTTATTAATAGAATTATTAGTGAAAAAATTTTAGTAGGAATCTCTGCTAGTAAAGCTTTTTATATTATTAGTGATAAATATTTAGAGATATCAGCTTTTCTTACAGATTATTTGAAACATGATGTAACAATATTTGATACAATAGGTAAATATACCAATAATAAAAATAAAATGTTAATGGTAGTAATACCTACTGAGGAGTATTATGTTTTAAAAGAGTCAATTTTAGAGATTGATAGTAAAGCATTTGTCTTTATAGCAGATAGTTATGAAGTTTTAGGTGAAGACAGGAGTATTAGTACTTATTTGGAATAGTTGTTAATTTTTGGAAGCTTTCGTTATATGAAAGCTTTTATTTATGTAGGAAAACTGTTAAATAATGTTAATATTACTATGAAAAATATGTGTAGTTTCTGTGAAAATGTGGCTTTTGATATTTTTTTGTCGTAATTTGTGATATAATTTTTTTATAAGGGAAGGTGTTTAGATAATGGAAATGATTCGCATGAAAAATGTTTTTAAAACATATCCCAACGGAGTAGGAGCTATTTATGACCTTACTTTATCAATTAATAAGGGGGAGTTCGTCTTTATTATAGGCGGTTCAGGAAGTGGAAAATCGACTCTTATTAAAATGTTGTATCGTGAGGAAAAACCAACGCGTGGCGAAATTATTTTAGGTGGCGTTAATGTTGTTAAGTTGCGTAATTCTAAAGTTTATAAATTACGTCGCAAGATTGGGGTTGTTTTTCAAGATTATAAACTTTTGCCAAAGTTGACAGTCTATGAAAATGTTGCTTTTGCTCTTGAGGTGATCGGTGCGGATACTAAAGAGATTCGTAGCAAAGTAATTTCAGTTTTGGATAAAGTTGGCCTAAAGCATAAAGCTAAGACTTATCCTGATAAGCTATCAGGTGGTGAACAGCAGCGTGTAGCTATTGCTCGTGCTATTGTCAATGATCCCAAAATTATTATTTGTGATGAGCCTACTGGTAATTTGGATCCAGAAATTAGTATGGAAATAATGCACATACTTGACAAAATTAATAAGGAAATGGGGGCAACTATTCTAATGGTTACTCATGATATTGATATTGTAAATGCGATGAAAAAGCGTGTTTTGGTCTTAAAAGACGGACGTTTAGTTAAAGATTATCCAGAGGGGGCGTATAAACATGAAGATATTTAGAACTTTTTTTAGAGGGGTTCGTGATGCTTTTAAAAGTGTTGTTAGAAACTTCAGTTTATCTCTTGCCTCTATCTCATGTATTACTGTAACATTACTTATTATAGCAGCTTCAATTTTAATTTCTGAAAATGTTCGAAACTTTACAAAGGAAATTGAAAATGATGTAACTATTGTTGCTTTTTTAGATTCTGATGTTACTGATGAAGAGCGAGAAGTTTTTGAAACTGAAATTAAGAAGCTCAACAATATTGAAACATTCACTTTTAAATCAAAGGGTGAAGTAAAATCAGAAATGGAAGAACAAGAGCAAGAACTAACTGAAATTTTACAAGAGTGGGATGATCAGGACAATCCATTAAAAGATACTTATACTATTAAAGTTAAAGATGTTAGTATTATTGGAGAAACTGCCAAGAGTATTGAAGAACTTGAAAATGTCAGTCTCGTTCAATATGGTGAAGGCCTAGTTGAAAAACTAGTTGGAGTTTTTGGAGCTATTGAGAAAATTACAATAATTGCTGCTGTAGCTTTAACATTAGTTACTATTTTCTTGATAATTAATACCATTAAACTTACTATTTTTTCAAGGCAGCGCGAAATTTCGATCATGCGTTTGGTCGGGGCTAGTAATACAAGAATTAAAATTCCATTTGTCATCGAAGGTATCGTCTTAGGTATTATTGGTTCTATTATTCCTATTATAGTAATTGTTTATGGTTATACAACCTTATATAATCACTTCGGTGGCCAACTGTTCTCACCATTAATTAAGTTGATTACTCCAATGCCATTTATTCTTTATACTTCACTTATCGTCTTAGGAATTGGCATTGTTGTAGGAATGATTGGTAGTGCTCGTGCAGTAAGGAGGTATGTTAAGATATAATGAAAAAAAGCTTAGGATTTTTAACAATTATTTTAGTTGGATTTTTAGTCTTTGTTCCTAAAGCAGATGCTATTACTATTCAAGATTATCGAAAGGAACTAGCTGATTTAAAAGCGGAAAAAGAAGAAAATGAAAAGAATAAAGAAGAGATTCAGGCTAAAATAGATCAAGTGAATGCTGAGGTAGCAGAGATTACTAAAGATATAGCAGCCGCTACTGAAAATCAAGAGAAGACCGAAGATGAAATTGAAAAATTAGAAGAAGATATTCAAAAGAAAGAACAACAAATTAAAGATTTAGTTTCATTCTATCAAATTTCTAACAGTGAGAATTTTTATTTAAAATATCTATTTGGCGCTGATAGTTTTACTGATTTCATCTACCGCTTTTCAGTCATTGAACAACTTGCTACGACTAATGATCAATTAGTTGAAGAAATGAATGATCTAGTTGCGCAAAACGAAAAAAAATTAGAAGAGTTAGAGCAAACTAAAAAAGAGCTAGCAGAGTTAAATAAACAAGCTCAAGCTAAATTAAGTGAATATGCTAATCAACAGACAGATTATACGGCTACTTCTATGGATCTTGATACTCAAATAGAAATTGTTGAAGAAAAAATAAGAGGATATGTAGAAGATGGTTGTGGGGAATATCAAGATTTGAGTACTTGTACTACTTCTATTCCTTTTGATTATGGTTTTAATAGACCTTTAAAGTCTGGTTATATTAACGATGAATTTGGTTTGCGTTATCATCCGATTGATCATGTTTGGAAAAATCATAATGGTATAGATATTGGTGGTAATAGTGAAGGTACTCCTGTTTATGCTGCTGCTGCCGGAAAAGTTGTTGATGTTATGCACTATTATTCTTGTGGAGGAAATATTGTTACAATTAATCATATAATTAATGGAAAAAGTTATACGACTAGATACTGGCATCTTTTACGTGCAACTGTCGAAGAAGGAGAAATCGTTGAAAAAGGTGAACAGGTAGGAGAAGTAGGTGGTGGCTCAACCGCTTACATTAATGGTGGTTATGATAGGTGTACTACAGGAACCCATCTGCACTTTGAAATGGCCGAAGGTCATTACTATGGTACAGGAGAAGATAGCTATTCTAGTTGGAGCACTTATACTGGCAAAGTATTTGATCCACGTATGATGGTCTATTTCCCAGCTTATGGAGTTTGGTGGTAAATCTTAGGGTTATTAACAATTTTGTTAATAACTTTTTTATTACCGCTATAATTTTTGCTTTTTAGAAAAGTAATAGGAATTATTTCTTGACTTTTCTAGTTTATTATGCTAATTTATAGTTGACACTGCTTCTTGGGTGTTTTTATTTTGAATTTCTACATATAATTTAGAGGTGAAATATGAAATTTTTAAAGGATGTAAGGAAAGAGTTGAAAAGTGTTAAGTGGCCTGATCGCAAGTATATGCTTAAATATACAATTGCCACTATTACTATTGTAATATTTTTAGCTTTATTCTTTACTTTGATTGTTATGTTAGTAGCATTTATTAGGGGGTTGATATAATGGATAAGAAATGGTATGTCGTAAATACATATTCTGGACATGAAATGAAAGTTAAAGAAAAACTAGAAATGCGTACAGCTTCAATGGGAATGGAAGATTATATTTTCCGTGTAATTGTTCCTGAGCAAAAAGAAGTTGAAGTAAAAGATGGCGTAACTAAAGAAAAAATGAAGAAGTTGTTCCCAGGATACGTTTTAGTTGAGATGGTGATGACTGATGATGCTTGGTACGTTGTTCGTAATACGCCTGGTGTTACAGGTTTTATCGGTTCATCAGGAAAAGGTGCTAAACCTACACCTTTACAACCATATGAAGTTGATAAGATTTTAAATAGTATGGGTATGTCTCGTCTAGAAGCATCCACTGATTTAAAAATCGGGGAGAAAGTTAAGATTATCTCAGGACCATTCTCTGGAATGGAAGGAGTTATTGAATCTTTGGACTTACCAAACAATGCTTTAACTGTTACTTTGGACTTATTTGGTCAGGAAACTTCGGTTGAGGCAGAAATTTCACAAATTGAAAAAGCATAGTCTTGCATTTTTTTACAAGACGTGTTATTATTTAAACGCTATATGTTTTATATATAGATTGCTTAGTGGGAGGCATTATGAAGCAGATGCGGATGCTATTAGTACCACTCACGAGAAATTAAAAATTTATGGAGGTGTTTTTCGTGGCAAAAGAACTTGTTAAAAAAATTAAATTACAGATTGCTGCAGGAAAAGCGACACCAGCTCCACCAGTTGGAACGGTATTAGGACCTGCAGGAATTAATCTTGGAGAATTCTGTACAAAATATAACGATGCAACTAAAGATAAAATGGGTGATATTTTACCTGTTGAAATCTCAATATACGATGATCGTTCATTTGACTTTGTAATTAAGACTCCACCAGTACCTTTCTTAATTAAGAAGTATGCTAAGATAAATAAAGGATCTGTCAAAGGTGCTAATGAGATCGTAGCTACTATCACAAAAGATCAATTAAGAGAAATTGCTGAGATCAAGTTACCAGATTTGAATGCTTATGATATTGAAGCTGCAATGCGTTCAGTTGAAGGTACTGCTCGTAATATGGGCGTTGCTGTTAAAGGCTTAAATGACAAAGAAATGGAAGAACAAGGCAAAGAAGCTTTAGAGCATGAAAAAGAAATGGCTTCAAGAGAAGAAGAACTAGAAGCTTTAGAACAAGAAGCTAAAGAACTTAAAAATCAAGCTAGCGAAGCTAGTGAGCCTGTTGTTGAAGAAAATAAAGAAGCTGCAACAACTGAAGAATAAAGAACATAGGGTTACCTATGTGGGAGGTAAATCCGCATATACCACATAAGGAGGAATTAGAATGAAAAATAGAGGTAAAAATTATAAAACTCTAGTAGAGAAAATTGAAAAAGGTAAGTTATACACTAAAGAAGAAGCAGTAAAACTTATTAAAGAGTTTTCTTTGACTAAGTTTGATCCAACTATTGAAGTTGCGATGAACTTAAACTTAGATGTAAAAAAAGCTGACCAACAATTGCGTGGAGCGATAGTTTTACCAAAGGGAACTGGAAAAGACGTCAAAGTTTTAGTAATTGCAAAAGGCGAAAATGCTAAAGAAGCAAAAGATGCTGATGCAGATTATGTTGGCGACGTTGACTTACTTGAAAAAATAGAAAAAGAAAATTGGTTTGACTTTGATACAATGATCGCAACTCCAGATATGATGCCTGTTTTAGGTAAATATGGTAAATTACTTGGACCTAAAGGTCTTATGCCAAATCCTAAGACTGGAACTGTTACTACTAATATTGCTAAAGCTGTAGCTGATGCTAAAGCTGGTAAAGTAGAGTATCGTACTGATAGTTATGGAAATATTCATGGTATCATTGGTAAAGCTTCTTTTAAAGAAGAAGATTTATTAGAAAACTTAAATGCTTTTGTTAGAACTATTTTAAGAGCAAAACCAACTGCAGTTAAGGGAACTTATGTAAAATCAATTGCTATTTCTGCTACAATGAGTCCATCTATTAAAATTGATCAAAATAGTTTTGACAATTAATAGATATTGA
>USBW01000022.1 GCA_900553045.1 uncultured Mycoplasmatota bacterium
CCAATTATAACACAATCTTTGGTGATACCAGCATAAGTTAATAAATTAGTTGGAATAGTAATTCGGCCTTGCTTATCAAACTCACAAACAGTGGCTCCAGATAAAAAGATTCTAAGAAAATTACGAGCATCTTTCTTAGTAAATGGTAACGTCTTTAATCTAGCTACGATTTGTTGCCACTCATTAAGGGAATAAACAAATAGCGAATCCTCTAAACCGCGAGTAACAATGACCTTAGCTCCTAATTCTTCACGAAATTTAGAAGGAATGATAAGTCTTTGCTTCTCGTCAATCGAATGATGATATTCTCCCATTAACATCATTAACATCTTAATTCACCACTTTTCACCACAATAATCCACTGTCTACCATAATTCTAATAAAAAAAAGAATCTTTGTAAATAGATTCTCCCACAAAAAACTAGATTTTATTCGACAATAAAACGTATATTTGTAAATTTTATGTCAAATATTCCAAAGATTAAGTAAAAAGTTGTAAACAGTATTAATATCGATCTTAAATAGGAACAAGATAAAAAATCCAGCTACTAAAAATGGTCCAAATGGTAATTTTTTATCATGATTACGAAGATAAAGATAAAGAGAAATCGGTAAAGCAAGCAGTGCAGATAAGGCAATTCCAACGAAAGAAAGTAAAAGTGGCAAAGTCATTCCTAAAGCAAGACAAAGTTTTATATCGCCACCTCCTAAACTTTCTTGTTTGAAAATAAAGTTTCCTAAACGCATTAAAAGATACATGGCAAGAAATAAAACTAACCCATAACATAAGTAAAGTAAAGCCCCCATAAAACCATGAATAAAGATATTGATTATAAAGATAAAAATCGCAAAAGCAATATTAACTTCATCAGGAATAATATAATAGTTTAAATCAGTAACGATAATGATTACAAAGAAGACTGAAAAAACTAAACTGAGTAATAGTTCATACGAAAAACCGAACGAATAAAAAGAAACAGCAAATAATATCCCGGCAAAAAGTTCCATAATTGGATAAAAGTAAGATATTTTCTCATGACAATAACGGCATCTTCCCTTTAAAAAGATAAAGGAAAAAATCGGAACTAAATCCAAAGCTTTTAAAGTATTGCCACACTCTGGACAGTAACTGCGTTTCGGATTAATAAGCGATTTGCCATTTGCTAAACGAAAGCCAACAACATTGCAAAAGGAACCAAAAATGGTTCCGAGAATAAAGAATAATATTATTAAGAAAATCTGCATAATACCACCTTAAGCTATTTGTGAATAGAATGAGAACATTGGGATAACTACCGCTAAGACAACAGTACCAACAATAATTGCTAAGAAAACAATCATAACAGGTTCAATGAAGGTATTAAGACGTTTAATATAGTTAGAATACAAATCCTCATAATATTTAGCAACATAATCCATCATCATTGGAAGTCGTCCAGTATTTTCTCCTGTAACCAACATTTCATAAGCAACGATCGGAAAGGCCCATTTACCTTTGAAAGAATCACTTATTTTGGCCCCTTTAGCTAAATAATCTAAAGAGTCATCAATTATTTCAATAAAGACTTCATTCGTCGAAACTGTACTTAAAATAGCCATTGAATCAGTAATAAAGACATTATGATTCAAAAGTGAAGCAAATGTTTTAGTAAACATCGCTACTTCTTTATAGATAATGACATTACCAACAATTGGTAGTTTCATAAAAATTGTCTGCATAAATTTTCTAAATGGCTTAATTTTTTTGAAACAGATAGTATAAACTACAAGGAAAATAAGAATTCCTAAAATTAAGTAAAGAGCATTATGAGTAAGGAAATCACTGGTAGCTAAAACAAACTCAGTAAGTGGTGGAATTTCAGCATTGTTAGCTTCAAATAAACTGACGAACTCTGGAATAATATAGACTAAGATGAAAGTGATAACCATAATCGCAAAAATAAAAATTATGATAGGATAAGTCATCGCACTGATAACTTGTTTTCTCGTTCGATCAATAGTAGTATAATACTCAGCCATATCATCTAGGATCGCTGGTAAGTCTCCGGTCATTTCCGAAGTTTTAACCATGTTTATAAATAAGGCTGGAAAGGTTGAACCCTGATGACGCAAAGCATCAGAAAAACTTTCACCTTTGACTAATTCATAAGTAATATTAGAAAAAATACGCTTTTGATCAGGTTTTACTGACTGTTTTTCCAAAATACGAACAGAATCGATAAGAGGAATACCTGCTTTTAAATAGGTTGATAATTGAGTGATAATAAATGCTAGATCGGCAATTTTTAATTTATTGCCTCCAATACTCATACTCAGAATACTATTTTGAGCTTTAACACTCAAAACTTGATAACCTTCATTTTCTAAAAAGTTAACAATGTCTTGTTTACTATAACCATCAATATACCCAGTCACTTTAGCTTGCTGTTGGTTGATAGCTTGGTATTTGAATTTAATTCGCTTATTGCTGCCTTTAGCTTTAGCCTTAGCTTGCTTTACTTCTTCTTCAGCATTTTTTAATACTTCTTCGTTATAGGTAGAACCTATTGGTTTAACAAGTGGCTCACTCTCTTTTCTAGGAACAGAAATAATATCATTTTCATCAAGCTTACCTAAATCGGAGTTAAGATTATTATCCAAAGAAGATGATGAATTAAGATTATTATCCTCTTCAATATTTAAAATCTGATCATCACTTATCTCTATATTAGAACTAGGATCTAAAGAGTTGTTTACTTCACTATTGATCTCAAAGTCATTAGTATCCACAGCAGTATTAACATTACTGTTACCATTAGGAATGCCGGCAATATCACTCCCTAAATCTAGATTAGTATCTTCTAAAGAGTCATTAAAATCGCTATCAATATTAGTTATTTCTTCATTTTCAACCAAAAAATCATCATTATTATTCTTTTTTTTCATGTTCCACCTCTATTATCATCATAACAATTTTAAACGATTTTGGTGGCCACTGTCAATTGATTTAGAAAAATATCTCAATTAAAAACCATATCTTAATATTTCAAATTGCACATTATAATAAATTCCAAACTCGTAAGATAAAGCCTCACTTGCAAATAATAAATCAAATTGTCTTGCTTTATTAAAACCAATTGCCCCTCCTCGATCAAGTACTATAGCAATCAGATCATTACTTTTAGTTGCTAAATTCTTAAAGCGGACAATCGTCCCAAAAGGAAGCGATCGGTCAGCTGCAATAATATTGATTTGTCCATAAAGGTAATCCTCATAGTAAATAGTATCTCTAACATCATAACCTGAAGCTGTTATGCCACTACAACCGATGCAATCAGGACCATAACCGGTAATAGTCCCGGTTCCACTTGCTAAGTTTGAAGATTCTATAATCTCTTGTTGTCTGAGTTCTTCTTGCAATTTTTCCTGTTCTTCCTTACCTCGGCTTTAAGATCCTGATAATTGGCATATAGGTAACGACAGCTAGTAATCACATAACTATGATAGTTAGAAAGCTTAACCTCATCAAAAAAAGTAAAGCTTAAAAACACTAAAAAAGATAAAAAAATTATTATAAAATGTCTCATTACACACCTCATGACTAAATATTCTACAATAACTCTTCATCTTTTTAAAGAAAAAAACCTAAATTGGAAAAAACTACTAAAAATAAAACACCCTATTTTTTATTAAATAGAGTGTGTCCCACTAAAATTATTATAATAAGGATTAAGCCCCCAATAATATAATTGAGATTTTCTGAAGCGCCTTTATTATCACTAACAACTGCTAAGGCACTAGTCTCATTAATGATAGCCAAACTTGTCAAAAGCACATTAGAAGAAAAATAACGCATCATTAACTCCCTCTTATATTACAACCAAAAATATCGCAGCAATATTAAAAATAGATATAATAATATTAAATACTACTCTTGGAAATATTGTATACAAAACATTTTTATCTTTTCTAATGTAAACAATGCCTAAAGCTATAGCATTGAAAAGAGAAGTCAAGCCTAAAACAAACTCAGAAACTTTAGGGGAAATAAGTGATACTTGGAAATACCAAGCTAATAAAGAAGAAATAATAACAAATAAAACTGGACTTTTAATAGCATCACTTAAACTCTTCTTAAAAATAAGTTCCTCAACAATTGGATAAAATATCGCAGTCAAGAAGAAAGCAAATAAAGTACCCCAAGGAAAATTGTAAAATAGCTCTTGAATGGTCTTAGTAGATTGATCAGAAATATTTAAGGAATTAGCAAGCATCGAAATAACCACATTACTGATAATCAAAACTCCAAACAAGATCAAAACTATTAAAAGAATTGTTCTAACTTTTTTCTTTTCACTTTTAAAAGATTGAAAGCATTTTTTTAAGCAATCAAAATTCAAAATTATAATTATACTTAAAAAGACACAATGTAATAGGAAATTAATTAGTGTAAGTTCAGTCGATGAAACAAATAAAATCCACAAAATATACAATATCCAAATTCCGATATTTAGTCCTAATTGAAAATAGCTCCCGGTTTTTTCTCTATCTTCAACCAACTTATTTTTCATATAATCACTCTAACTTTACTTGTATTCTTCCTTGTCTCTTCTCATATAATCACTCCTTTATTGTATTATAATATAAAAGCGGGCAAAAACAAAGGGAATACTTTTATTTTTCAAAAAGTATTCCCCAGGATCTTAAAAGATTAGATCCATTTTAGCCAACTTAGTATCCATCCCATAGCTTAATCCCTCCTTTTTTCCTTGCATCCCCTTACTGTAATTACAGTATAGCACATTTTCGGAAAAAAAGATAGCTTTTTTTTAAAATAAAAAATAGAGTTTCCTCTATTTTTCATAAACACAGACCTGTTTTTTATCTTTACCAAGTCTCTCATAACGAATAATACCATCAATTTTCGCATACAAAGTATGATCATTACCCATGCCAACATTTACACCTGGATAAATCTTTGTCCCTCTTTGACGATAAATAATAGAACCAGCTTGAGCAAATTCACCATCTGCTAGTTTTGCTCCAAGTCTACGACCTGCTGAATCTCTACCGTTAGTAGAAGAACCTCCACCTTTTTTATGAGCGAATAATTGAATATTTAACTGCATCATAGATATTCCCTCCTATAAAATTTTAATATTCTTTGGATAAGTATTAGCTAAATCAGTAAGCAAAGAAATCATATTAGTTATTAAGGTAAGAGTAGTTACATTATTTTTTAAAACGGTAATTTCTAAAAATCCCGCATCTTCAATATAAGAAATTGCTTCTTTATCAAAACTTAAAATAGCATTAACTGTCGTAATGACAATACTACTACATGCTGAGCAAACTATATCTTGACCATATTTAGCAAAATTAGCATGGCCTGTAACCTTAATTTTTTTATAAAGATTTCCTTCTTTTACTATTCCTACTTTAATCATAATCAACCATTAATTTTAACAATCTCAACTTTTGTATAAGGTTGACGATGACCTTGCATCTTTCTAGTGCTCTTTTTCTTATCGACATACTTAAAGATTTTAATCTTCTTATTTTTGCCTTGTTTTAAGACTTTACCTGTAACTTTAGCACCAGCAACAGTAGGATTTCCAACCTGACCATCTAACATTAATACTTCGTCGAATACTACTTCTTCATCTGGGTTAGCATTAAGTTTTTCAACATAAATAACAGATTTTTCTTCTACTAAATACTGTTTCCCACCAGTTTTAATAATAGCTTTCATATTTTACCTCCTTTTATAAACCTAAGACTCACTCGGAAGGTACTAATAAATAGTTTCTAACCTTTTTGATGTGGTTTAAAGCGACTAGAGGCTTCAAACATATTAGATTCTATCATAGTTTATGTAATTAGTCAAACTAATAGTGCAAAAAAATAAGTAAACATTACTTTAATGCCTACTTATGATTTAAAATACTTAATAAATCTACTTTAAACATATCTTTTTCTGCATTAGTCTTAGAAATCATGACACCTTTATAAGCTGTTAGTTCACTACGATGACCTTCGTTTAAAATGCCTTCAGGAGTAATATTTTCAAGTAAGACGACACAGTCATTTTCATAGACTGTATAATGCAAAGTAATCTCACCATGAACTTTAGCAAATAAAGAGTCTGTCGGCAACTTAAGTTCATAAGTAAAAGTATTGTCTTTTTTGTTTTCTTTCACTTTCTTACCCAAGAATTGTCCTTCACGAATAGCAGGATAATATTCAAAAGTAAGTTTTTTATAAGCTAACATGTTATACTTACGAACTGACCTTTCTCTTTTTCTAAAATCATTTTCATCTAGGTACTCAAAATGATAATGCTTCTTATCCATATTACCTACCCCCCTACTTTGGTAATCTTCTTAAGTGTCTAAATTATAGCATAAAAGCAAGATTTTGTCAAATTAAATTATTAAAATTGTGACTTTTATGTCATAATACTCACTTTTTTAACTTATAAATTACAATTTTGTCTAAGATACAAAAATATTTTTTTCAAAGTAAAAAGCTACTTTTAAATTGGTAGCCCTTACTATATTTAACATACTACTGTTACTTCACTTACTCCAGCATTATTAAACATATTACTTGTATCTACGTTTTCAGTTGTCCAGTTACATCCTACTGTTATTTTTGTTAAACCGTTACAATTACTAAACATGTAATTCATATCTGTTACCTTACTTGTATCAAAATTACTTAGGTTTAACTCTGTTAAACTTTCACAACTAAAAAACATATCACTCATATTTGTTACCTTGCTTGTATCAAAACTACTTAAATCCAACTCTGTTAAACTATCACAATAATAAAACATAGTACTCATATCTATCACCTTGTTTGTATTAAAATTGCTTATGTCTAACCTTGTTAATCTTCTACAAGTATAAAACATCCTATTCATATTTGTTACCTTGCTTGTATCAAAATTACTTAAGTTTAGTTCTATTAAACTATTACAATAACTAAACATACTACTCATATCTGTTACCATGCTTGTATTAAAATTACTTAGGTTTAACTCTGCTAAATTTCCACAACGATCAAACATCCTATTCATATTTGTTACCCTACTTGTATCAAAATTACTTAAGTTTAACTCTGTTAAACCTCTACAAAGTTGAAACATAGAACTCATATCTGTTACCTTGTCTGTATCAAAATTACTTAAATCTAACTCTGTTAAACTACTACAACCAGAAAACATACCACTCATATTTGTTACCCTGCTTGTATCAAGATTGCTTAAATCTAATAATTTTAATATACCAAAACTAAAATTAAATAAACTGCTACTATCTTGAGGTGCTACTACTCCGCCATCTTGGCATATAATAGCTATCTTGTTGCCATCTACATCTTGATATGTTCCAAGTAGTACTGAACCAGTCTGTCTTGCTGATATATCCACCTCTTTGTTTTTGGTGTAAACTACACTGTTATATTCCTTAGTATCTGGTAATTCTTTTGCATCAAGTGTATATATAGCTATAAACTCATTTTCTTCCTCTGTATATCTTTGCCAACTATTCGCTAAAGTGTCGCTTATAGGCTCCACTAAAGAATTGATGTTAACTCTAAACTTGTATTGGTATACTTGACTACCAAAGATACTACTATCAACATCTTCATCGATCCAAGCCCTTAAACGATAGGTTGTTGTTATCTCACTTCCTGCATTACGATGAACGTCTCTTGCTTGATAAATATTTAAATTACTAGTTGATGATTCACTTAAATTACTTAATAAGATTGGTCCTACCACTTCTTCTTCTGAACCACTAACTACTTTAGTTAAATAAACTTTTATTTGGTCTTTTGTTAATGCTTGTTTATCAGAATCAACTTCTATTTCTCCTAAGTTTATTTCATAAGGAATAGTTAGTCCATTACTATCATCTGCATCAGTTGTAGCATGTGTCATAACTTTAAACTCAAAGTAATTACTCTGAGCCATACCTTCAGCATCACCCATTGGCAAAGCATTCTCTAAAACAAGCGCATTATCTGGTTCTGTATAACTCATACTTATTTGGCCTAGGTTAATCGTATTTTCATCTGAAAGATTAGTCACTGCAAAAATGGCATAACTTACTCCCACGATCACTAGTAACAGTAATACTACAATATAAACTGTACTATATTTCTTAAAATTTTCTTTGATCT
>USBW01000023.1 GCA_900553045.1 uncultured Mycoplasmatota bacterium
AGCTAGCATATATTCATAAAAGATCTTTTCTTTTTCAAGCGGAATATTATTATATTTTTCATAATGGTTATCTGTGATATATTTTTTCCAATTATCATTAGGCATAAATAAGAAAATTCCTCCATAACGATGAGTAGTTGGAAAGATATTCATAGATATATCAATTAAATTAACTTGAATATTCTTGGCCTGTTCAATAATAAACTGCGGAGTAATTACATCTTCTACAGTCCGATTTAAAATGGTTAATTTAATATTATCTTGGCAGAATAAAACCATATGAGAAACTGTTCCCACGGTTGTGGCAACTTCTTTAGCTCCTTTTAAAATCGCAATTTGCTCTTCTAAAGGGTGTTGCTCAGGTGCAATGATCTCATAACCTAAATTTTTATAAAATGTTTCAAAATACTCTTCATTAATACAATCTTTTTTAGCTAATTTGGTTCTTGTCAAATATACTTTATCATAGTTCTTAGCTGGAATATTTTCTGCTATTGCCTTGTAGATATCCAACCATTCCTTATAATAGCCAGTATAAGCATAAAAAGATTCACATGGCACGATTATTTTACGGTATCTAATAGGTTCTTCAACGATTATGATACGGTCTTCAAGTCCTAATAGTTTTAAAAAACCAAAATCACTGCCCTTAGAATTAATTTTTAAAAAGACAATTTTTCTTTGGTCATCTTTATTTTTTAAAACATACCAAAGTCTTGTAAAACCTTCGATCAATGTATGACCAAACATGGAATTTAAGATTCCACCAAAAATTACTTCTTCATCGACATATTTAACCTTTTTAGCATCAACTTTGTAGGAACGGTAACAAGATATATTAAAGTTTTTATCATTATATTTTCTTATTAGCCCTGCGACAAACTCTCCCTTAGAGTCAGCAACTCCCCCAGCATAAATACCGTTTTTATTATTATCGATAATCTTTTTAGGCGGTAAAATAAAACCGTTTTCTACTTCTTCAACTGTGCACTTGCCAGGCATTAAATAATTTTTTTCAATTTCTTTTTGAAATTTTTCTTTTTTTTCTACATAAAGATTATAATTTTTCATTTTTTATCCCTCGACTAATTTATTTTTAAAATAAGATGTAATTTTTCCTTTATTACGTTCAAAAAGATCAATTATTTTCATGGTAATGATCGAAAGAATTATCAATAAAACAAGTACGATCGCAATCTTTTGATAATAATTGAAGCGTTCAAAGAACGAAAAATACTTTACTGCATTAATAACAAACATTTGATTTAAATAAACTGGTAGGCTAAGTCTTTCCAAGTAATAGCAAAACTTATTAGAACATAAAGAGTAAGTATAAGTCTTAGCAGTAAAGGCAATTGTGATCCCTGTTGCTAAAATTACTAACATAACATAATCGATCCTTGGACTGTTGTCTAAGAACTGAACGATTAAAAAGATAGAAGTAAAACAAGCAACTTCTAAAAATGTCAGTAATTTTTTGCCAAGTTTAGTAAAGTTGATCGTTTTAAGATACTGGCATATCTCGTAGGCTACAACCCCGATATTTATTTCTAAGAACGCTCTTAAAGTACCTTTGTAGCAAAAATCTAACCATTGCATTGGCGTCCTTAAACTACCGTATTCGTGAGACATAAAGCCTGCTAAAAAGATAATAATTAAAGGAGCAATAAAGCAAGTGTACTTCTTTTTATATTTACGAACCAATGGATAAATAATTAACATGGCAAGTAACATCGCCGAAATATACCATGCTACAGCATTTAATCTAAAAGTTTGAATCCCAGCCATTCTAAGTAGTAAAACGTCCCAAATCGAAGTTATCCATTCGGCAAGAGTGTGTGAAGAAGAAAACATATATCCTGCTGCTAGCAAAATTGCTGCAAAAAGAACATACGGAAGTAATTTAATAAATTTACGATAAATAAACTTCCAAGTATCTTTGATAATATTACTGTCATCAATCTTTTTAAAAGCGGACACTGCTAGTAAAAATCCAGAAGTTATAAAGAAAAACTCAACTCCAATTGATCCTTCCTTAAAAATTACTGTATCCCCTGCTTGAGCAAAATCACTGCAGTGCAAAATGACAATCATCATTGCAAAAGCAAATTTCCAAAAACTAATAATTCCATTGTGTTTATTTTCTTTCATACCATCATCCCAAACATAGTATACCTAATAAAATAAAGGCTGTCAAACTATAATTAAGAAAGAAAATTGTAAGAAAATATTGATTGACTTTTAATAGTATAAAATTATATGATTAAGTTGGAGGTTATAATGGAGAAAAAAATATCAATAGGATTAGTTTACTTAAATGAAACCAATCTTGGCGACATAGTTATTTATGATAATGTTAAATACCTACTTAATCAAATTTTAGAGAAATTAGCTGTTACCCCCTACTTTTTTAGAACTTGATATAGGTAATCTAACTTTTAAAAAGTATCAACTTTCAGATGCTGATACTAAAGAAATTCTTAAAAATAAAGAAATTGTTGCAAAGTTACAAGCTAAAAAAACTCTTTCTAAAAATGATAAAAAGAAGTTATCGTTAGCAACCTGGCATACTAGTAATTTTTACTATTATCTAAAGAATATAATCTTGCCTAAAATTACTAAAGATTTAGATGTTTTAATATTTGTAGGTGGCGGTTTAATTAAATTTAAACAGCAGAACTTTCACTATATTATTACTGATATTATTAAAGTTGCTCAAGATTTAAAAATTCCAGTTGTTTTTAACTCGGTAGGAGTTGAAGGTTATGACTTGCAAGATGTTAATTGCCAGATGTTAAAACATGCTATAAACAGTAAATGTGTCAAAGCAATTTCGACTCGTGATGATTTTGATTTACTTAAAAATAGTTATATCGAAAATAATAAAATTAAATTGGCGCTTACTTGCGATCCGGCCTTGTACAGCAAAGAATGTTATAATATTAAAAAGCAAGAAACAAGTAATATTATCGGAATCGGTGTAATAAGGCCTAAGATTTTTGAAGAATATATGTATAAAGTAAATGAATTTGGGCTTTTAGAAATCTATAAACAAATAATAGATGCACTATTAGCAAAAGGTCTGGTAGTAAAAGTATTTACTAATGGTAGCAA
This sequence comes from uncultured Mycoplasmatota bacterium, assembly GCA_900553045.1. Classification (GTDB taxonomy): domain Bacteria; phylum Bacillota_I; class Bacilli_A; order RF39; family UBA660; genus UMGS1572. The sequence continues at coordinate 3,115 of USBW01000023.1, forward strand.
TGCTGACTATAAATTTGCTCTAAGTCTTAAGGAGTATCTTAAAGAAGAGCCAAAATATCAAGATTTATTTTTGGAGCGTTTTACTACAGTTCAAGAACTAGTTACTTTTATTGCTAGTTGCAAAGCCACAATAGTGACAAGACTCCATGCTGCTATTATAAGTTATGCTTTAGAAGTTCCTTCTGTAAGCCTTGTCTGGAATAACAAACAGATTTTATTTGGCGAAATTATTAAACGAAAGAACAGTTTTATTACTAAAGATAATTTTACTAGTGATTATATTTTGAAAATGTTATCTTTAGAATTGGATGATCCGGTTAAAATGGATGAAGATTATCAGAGGACTGATTATGAATTTTTAGAAGAAGTGTTAAAAAGCATTATAAAAGCACAGAATTAAAACTGTGCTTTTATAAATGTTTTTTTATTAAATCAACTATTCCTAAAGTAACATTATTCTTAGATAAATCAAGATACTTGTTAATGAAAAGTCGCTCTTTTTTAAAGTCATAATTGTTAGCTTCAATCTCTTTTATTAGCTCTTGAGCATCCTTGGTAATTAAACCTGGCATCTCTTTTAAATAATCGATGAAAAGTCCTCTTCCTATCTCATAATCATCAAAGTCAAAAGCATAAAAATAAAGTTTTTTTCTAAGGATTCCAGCTTCATAAATAATTGACGAATAGTCACTTATGACGTAATCGGCAACTGTTAACATTTCCATGCTACTAAATTTATGATCGCAAATTACCCTCTCATCAGTAAGAACAATTTTAGAATTAGGATGCAATTTAACTATTAAATTGTACCTAGTATAATCAATTTGTGCAACCAATTCATCAACTTTTTTTTGCATCAGTGTTTCATCTTTTCTAAAAGTTGGTACATAGACAATATTCTTTTTATTTTTAAAATCATAAACAGCTGCTATCTTCTTTTGGGTTTCCTTTAAATAATTTTTATCTTTTAACAAGTCTACTCGTGGCAAAAGACTAATAACGATCTGTTTTTTGTCACAGGCAAAAACTTTCGTGATGCTATTAATACAAGCTTTGGAACTAGCAAAAACAGCATCATAATTTTTGTGCATATTCATAGCTTTCGCAAAACTTTTTTTACTTCCTTCTTTGGTATCTAAAATGCTATATCCAGCTTTCTTCAAAAGTCCCATAGCGTGCCACATTTGAATAACGTACAAACTTTTTTTATGCTTTAGTAAAGAAATAGGAATACAATAAGAATCTAAGATGACAACTTTAGATCGCGTAATATGATACATCAACTTAAAAATGTAGAAAAGATATCCAATTTTTTTTAAAAGAGACTTTTCTATTCTTTTACATAAAACAGTTATTTTGTAATCTGGTAACTGTTTTTTCAATGCACTTTCTAAAAGAGTAATATCAGTGCTTTTAGAGTTACTCTGACGACTTATAATTGTAATTTTTTTCTTAGTAGGAATTAACTTGAAAAATAGATAGATAAAGTTTAGACAAACTTTGTAAATTCTGATAATAATAGTCATATTATTATTTATTTTTCCTTATCATAGTACTTTAAAGTCCTTGCAAGGCCATCTTTTAGTTTTACCTCAGGCCTCCAGCCTAATTGTTCTAGTTTACTATTATCCATATCAACCATTTTATATGAAGTATAACCCTTAAGTTCTTCTAAAGAAGGATCTTTAAATTTTAAATTAATATTTTTGCCTGATAAATTAACTATTTCTAAAGCTAAATCTCTAATCATAAGTGGTTCAGTAGTATTAGATAAATTATAAACTTCGTTGATACTACCATTTTTAAAAACAGTTAAAATCCCCTTGATTGTATCAGTAATATAACAGAAAGCTCTAACAGCAGTACCGTCACTATTTAAAACAATATCTTCATTATTGACGGCAAAATTTAAAAAGTCAGCCATAACGCGACCATCAGAAGCTAATGGCATCGTAGGTCCATAGGTATGAGCGATCCTTAAAATGTTAAAAGGTATACCATATTGGATACTGTAACTTTTAAAGATGGCCTCTGCCATTCTCTTGCTCTCAGGATAACAATTTCTGCTATCCAAGGGATCTAAAGTGCCCATATCAGTTTCTTTAATTGTAGTTAAGCCCTCTACTTTGCCATAGATCTCTCTAGTAGATGGAAAAACAATTTTTTGGATATTCTTCTCTTTAGCAAATTCTAAAACATTGATAGTCCCTAGAACATTTGCTTTAATAATACCAATCGGATCTGTTCTAATTGCATAAGCACTAGCATTCGAAGCAGCATGAAAAATATAGTCGACAGCTTTTGGATAATCAATCGGATCACAAACATCCTGATATAAGAATTCTAAATGGTCATCTTCTAAAAAGTCTTCAAAATCAGTTAGTTTATTTTTGTTTCTAACTAGAGCAAGCACTTTGATATTAGTATTTTTAAGCTTATTATACATGAGTAGATAAAGAGCTAGATATTTAGCAATCAAACCATTTGCCCCAGTGATCAAAATAGTTTTTTCATCGAAAGTATTGCCATAATCTGTAGTATTTACAAGATCAGTAATATCATTTAATAAAATCTTGTTCATGCGATCACTCCTTTACGGTAATATTGTTGGGAATTAAATTATCTTCACCAATTCCTACTTCTTTAATTTCCTTATAAGATAAAATACCTTTTAAAATATAATAATCAATTGGATCGGTAACTTTAAGATTTCCCTTATTTCCTTTTACCATATATACTTTTTTGCCAAGCATATTATAAAGAGTGCAAGAATCGATGACATTTTCATAATTAGGATTTATCTTACGCATCTGTTCGTGAGCATCTAAAATCTCGCCAAGACGGAATGACTGAGGAGCCTGTCCGACAAACATTTCTTTACGAATTGGTACAGCATCGACATTTTGACCATCTTTACTAAGTAAAATTGTTTCATTAGCTGTCGTTGTTGAAATAGCATTACCATGCTTTCTTACTGATTCGATATTTAAAGAAATAACTTCATCGGTAATATAAGGTCTTACACCATCATGGATTAAAACAATAGCATTTTCTTCATTATGTTTTCTAGCTTCCTTTAAAGCAAGATAGATAGTGTCTTGACCAGTTGCACCGCCTGGGATTACTGATTTTACTTTTTTGATATTAAATTTTTCTAATAACCATTTTAAATGATCGATCCAAGCTTCAATACAAGCGATATAAATTTCATCGATCTCTTGATGATTTTCAAAATATTCAATTGTATGAATAATAATCGGTTTATTATTGATCTCTAAAAATTGTTTTGGGACATCTTTTACTCCCATTCTGGTGCCACTACCACCAGCAAAGATTATTGCAATACATTTTTCCATTATTTAACCACCTTTTTGTTTAATATTGTTTTTAATATTTTTTTACTTGCATCATTGTTAAAATTATCAAAATTATCTTTAACAAACTGCAAGGTTTTATCAAGTTCATAATCTTTGTTTTCCAAAGCTTCCATCAATTCATCAAAAGTGTCACAGACTTTTCCAGGAGCAGATTCTTTGATACTCTGGTAAACACCACGACTTAGTTCATAGAAGCATCTGTCGTATGTGTAGAATAAAATTGGACGCTTCATCAATGAAAATTCATAATAGCTTGATGAATAATCAGTGATCATAATATCTGATACATAGTATAGATCATTAATATTTTTCACTTCACTAAAGTCATAAATACGATTTTTATACTCTTCAGGAATTGGAGGTGGATCGAGGATAAATGGATGAAGTTTGATAGCAAAAACATATTCATCTTTACAGAAATTATAAATTCTTTCAAAATCGATCTTTGTAAAGTCATAATTAGCAGTTGCTTGACCCTTACCGCGGTAAGTAGGTGCAAATAGGATAATCTTTTTCTTCTTTAACTCTGGATATTCTTTATAAAATTCTTCTTCAAACGCTTTGATTTTCTTAGGATCTAAGTAATTGTCTAGCCTTGCCATACCAAGAGGTAAGATAGATTCTTTATCAATACTCCAAACTTCTTCAAAAACTTTTATCAATTTTTCAGAGCCAACTATGCCATAGTTATATTTCTTATGAACGGACATACATGGATATGGTGACCCCTTTTTACCGAATCGGCAGTAACCTACAGCTTTAAATCCTGCTCCAGCGTGCCATAATTGAACTAAAATTGTTTTTTTGCTAAGATTTAAATAGTTGAAAATTGGCGCATAATCATCAACAAAAATATAATCTTGACGGGCTACTTTAGCTAAGACTTTAAACCAACTAAAAATTGATTGATTGCTGCCGACTGCTCTTCGGAAAGAGTATGTTATATGATAGACTTCATCAAGCTTTTCTTTTTTCATCTCCTCATCTAAAAACATTAGATTACCATTGATAAATGATTTGGTCTCCGACATAAACATAACGCGCTTACCATTTTTAGGAGAAAATAGTAAACATAATTTATAAAAAGCGTTGATTGCAAATATTTTAATAGCAAATAAACTTTTTTTGAAAACCTTCTTGGTATAAATTCCTTCTTCTAGTTGGTGGCGTTTATGCCAACGTTTATTAGAACGCATAAAATAACTTCTTAATTTAAAATATAACTTACCATCTGTTTCATTAGCTATTAGATCAAAATCGACAGTATAGCAGTATTGATTACCTTTTCCATAGCGGAAGATGCGCGATAAATCATCATAACGATAAGCTGGTTCTTCAGCGATTAAAGCATCATAAAATTCTTCATCTTGAAAATAACCAAACTTCCATTCGCCATTTTCAAGGAAGCTTCTATTTTTTACACAAGTAATATTAATTTCAAATTCATACTGTCCCTGGTCAGTTTCTTTAGATTCTATTGGAATGAAAGTTTTCAGTCTTTTATTATAAAAACCTATTTCATGTTCATTTATTTTAAAATCTTCATTAGTCGATTTTATAA
>USBW01000024.1 GCA_900553045.1 uncultured Mycoplasmatota bacterium
TACGAGCCTTTACTAATAGTATTATTGTCTCGTCAATAACTCTAATTGCTTCTATTCTGGCTCTTATAAACACCATTACTACTAATAATGACATTGCTAATACAGAAAACCCCAATGTATAAAAATGTAATTCTAGTTTACAACTTTAGTTGTCGCTATTTAAAATTTCTGCTTCACCGATAGAGTAACCTCTATTCTCCACAGACTTAACTTCCGATAGTTGATACCGTAGATTTTTTATATTTCTTTATATTAACTTTTTCATATCAATTTTTAACCCTTTAAATAATAGATACTTGATTAGTGCCACAATATTATTCATACACTGATCCAGTAACTCCTTTAATGTTTAAATCTTTCACATACAATTATACTGTTTGCAATTCTGGCTTTCTAATTATTTAATTACCAAAAAATCTTTTTCAATTTCTTTTTTCTAAATACTGATAACTTCTATAAAATCAATTCATGTCATATCACCTGCTGTCAATGTCATCTTAACAAACATTTGTTTGCTTGTCAAGAAAAAATAAAATAATTTTTAATTTTTTAAAAGCTGACCGATTAGTATAAAAAAATTGGACCTTTAATGTCCAATTAACGTTGAGATACAAATTATTAAAATACCAGATAGAAGACCGATACAAGATACCTTGCGATATTCTTTCTCTAAAAGATGTGGAAATAACTCAAAGATGCAAATATAAATTATCATTCCTAAAGTAAGAGCTAAAACAATAGCTATAAATAAGCTGTTAATATAACCTTTTAAAAGATACATCATAAAACCGCCAACAAAAGTTGATAAAGCAATAACTGTGGCAATTAAAATCGTCTTTTTCTTACTTTTATTATTTTGGTAAAAAGTACTAGCTATGACCATTCCTAAAGGAATATTGTGAAGGCCTACTCCAACACTTAGAAGGATTCCTGCTCTACTCGATTCTAAAAAGACATTATATAAAGCCATTCCCTCGATTATATTATGTAGGACTAAAGCAATACTTGAAATAATTCCAATATGTTTAAGATTATTTTTTTCATTTTTATCCTGATGGTGATCTGGAATAAAAATATCTAGAATTTTCAAAAGTAAAATACCAATTATAATTGTAGCAAACATTATCAAATAAAGTTTTGCTCCTTCAAAATTACTTGCAAAGTTCTCATACATTTCATGTGATAGATCAAAAATAGCAATCATGGCCATTACTCCCAAAGCAAGGCCGATCGAAAAATGAGTAAATCGCTCACTATTGCGAGCCTTTAAAGCAATTAAAGCACCAATGATTATAAATCCACCCATGAGTAAGGTTACACATAGTCCTAATAATTCCATAGTATCCCTTTCTTTCTTGTCCTATTATAGCAAATAAATTCAAAATTTCAAGTTACTTAATTTCAATCAAATTATACTCACGACTGCCTATTCCTATTTCTTCTGCATGTTTTAAACCAATTTGCCAGTTAGTATCAGGATGAAGATCTTTAAAATGATCATGGTTATTATCTTCTTTGCGCAATTCTAAATTGATCGCTGGAGCTTTATTAACTAAGTCAGCACAAGCTTGATCTAAGGCAACCGGATCAAAAGAGGCAAGTATTCCAATATTTGGTACTATAGCAACATCATTTTCCGCATGACAGTCACAGCAAGGTGAAACATCAACGATAAAACTGATGTGGAAGTGTGGTTTATCTTTTAAAACTGCATAAGTGTACTCAGCAATTTTCTCATTTAGTATTTCATTGCTCTCATCATTAGCAGATTTAATCGCGTTAAATGGGCAAACAGCAATACAGCGACCGCAGCCGACACATTTATTATGATCAATATAAGCTAGACCATCTTCCCCGATCGAAATAGCATCTTGATTACAGATCTTAAAACACGTTTTGCAAGCCTTACACTTTTCTTTAATGACAAACGGTTTACCTGCGCTATGCATCTCGCTTTTACCTCTTCTTGAGCCACAACCCATTCCTAGATTTTTTAAAGCGCCACCAAAGCCAGTTGACTCATGACCTTTAAAATGATTCATGGAGATAATAATATCACTGTCAACAATCGCCGTCCCTATTTTGGCTTTTTTAATATATTTTTGATTGATTTCAACTTCTTTCTCATCATTACCTTTAATACCATCGGCAATAATGACATGGCAACCTGTCACAAATGGATTATAACCATTTTCATAAGCGGCTTCTAAGTGATTAAGACCGTTGTTTCTCCTGCCGACATATAAGGTATTACAATCCGTCAAAAAAGGTCTTCCTCCTAATTTTTTAATAAAATCAGCCACTACTTTACTGTAGTTAGGACGCAAATAAGAAAGATTACCTGGTTCGCCAAAATGAATTTTAATAGCAACATACTTATTTTTAAAGTCAATTTTTTCTAGTCCAGCCTCTTGCAAAAGGCGCTCTAATTTTGTTAAAACGCTCACCTTGCCATAAGAACGAAAATTTGTAAAATAAACATCACTCATTTAAGATACTCCCTTCATTTTAATAATCAACAGTTTAATTTTTTTAGTAATCAATGATAAACTTTTTTAATTTTTAGGTTTTTAGCAAAACTTAATTTTAAGTTCAGGCAACAAACTATCAAACTATAAAGTTATAAGATACCAATTAGAAATATAATTCAAAATAAAAGTAAAGAGATAACTTCAGCTTGAAGCTTGAAGCTTGAACGCTCTTAATAAATATTCGCAACAATTTGCCTTCTTATTTTATCATTGTCAAGTTTATTATAAAATAGTTTTCTTTGTTTGGCAATTAAAAAGACTTCACTTAAATTTTCTTAAAGGAAGTCTCATTTTTCTTATTTTCGTATTTTTCTTCTAATTTTTCTAGAATTATTTGCATCAATCTATTCAGTTTTTCAAAAATGAACAAGGAACTAAAAAGAAGAATAATAAATAAAATAGTTGTCTCTAGGGAAAGTTTATTTAATTCAAAGAATTCATAATGGAAAAGGGCCGCATAACTGAATCCTAAAAGTAAGGCAATATAAAGAACTGTGCGTAATTTGTTAAATGGTTCGCAGATGCGATATAGGAAGATGAACCCAGTTGCCGCGGTTAAGAAGACAGCCAAGTTGGTAGTAATTCCTTCATCAAAATGAAATAATTCTTGAAATAACAAAATTATTACAATGTTAAAAACTACTGTTAAAGCAGCGGGAATACTCTTGCCAATTATTTTTATTAAGAAATTACCTCTTACTCGTTCTTTGTTAGGCTCCAAAGCTAATATAAATGATGGGATCCCAATAGTAAAAGCAGTGATAAGCGTCAACTGAATTGGGACAAAGAAATACTCTGAAGCAGTAATTATACAAATAAGAATTAAAATTATAGTAAAAAGAGTTTTAGTAAGTAATAAGGAAGCTGACCTACCAATATTGTTAATTGTTCTTCTTCCTTCTAAAACGACTTTTGGCATGGAATCAAAGTTAGAATCTAATAAGACTAATTGGCTGACGTTTCTTGCAGCATCACTACCGCTAGCCATAGCTATACTACAATCAGATTGCTTTAAAGCTAAAACATCGTTTACTCCATCACCAGTCATAGCGACAGTATGACCATTATTTTGTAAAGCCATAATAATTTTTTTCTTTTGATCAGGGGTTACTCGACCAAAGATGTCATACTCTTCAACTTTTTTATTTAACTCCTCATCTTTTAACTCTTGAGCATCAATTCCTCTAAGGTGACTAAGACCAGCACGTTTAGCAATATTCATAACAGTTAATAAGTTGTCGCCTGAGATAATTTTTACTTGGACATTTTCTTGTTCAAAGTATTTAATAGTCTCATAGGAAGATTCTCTTATTTTATCTTGAATCAAAAGAAATGCTTCAACTTTTAAATTTGAGGGGGTTTCAGTAAGTGGTTCATCATTACTTGCAAGCACTAAAACACGATATTGTTCTTGATAGTCTTTTAGTTCTTTAATACTTTTTGCTGCTTCTTTTAAAACAAATTCTGGAGCGCCGATATAATAGCTTCCCTGGCTTGTAAATTCTACTGCAGAAAATTTTCTTTTAGAGGAAAAAGGAATAATTTTTTTAACTTGGTAAGTGTTAGAGCTAGGATAGTAATCTTTTAAAGCATTAAAGGTAGCACTTTCGTCCTCTAAAGCGTTAATTAGTTCACCAATTATTTTATCGATCTCTTTTTTATTGTTCTTGTAAGGAACTGTCTTTTTAAGTTCCATCTTGCCTTCGGTTATCGTCCCTGTCTTATCAAGACAAATGACATCTACTCGAGCTAAAGTCTCAATACAATAAAGTTGTTGAACTAAAACATTGTATTTAGCAAGGCGAAGAACACTTACAGCCATGACACTGGAAGTAAGTAAAATTAGGCCTTCAGGTATCATTCCAATTAAAGCTGCTACAGTCGCAAAAACAGATTCTGTTATATTGTAATCAGTTACTTTTAATTGATTAAATAAAAGCAGTATACCTAAAGGAATTATAATGATGGAAATTACTTTTAAAATCTTATCAAAAGAATCCATAATAATTGAATTGGCTTTTTTAATGTATTTGGCTTCGCTAGAGATTGTCGAGATGTAATTTTGATTGCCAATATGTTCTACTTGGGCACTACAAGAACCACTGACGATAAAACTACCTGATAAAATATTGTCGCCTTTAACTTTTAAAATAGGTTCTTCTTCGCCAGTTATAAACGATTCATTAACTTCAACTTCTCCTTTTAAAATGACGGCATCAGCTACTACTTGGTTACCAATATTTAAAATTAGAACATCATCTAAAACGATCTCATCAATATTGTGTTCCTCCTCATGCCCTGCTCGTCTTACTTTAACCTTTGTAGCAGTTAATAAAGAAAGCTTATCAATCGTTTTTTTAGAAAGAACTTCTTGGACAATACCAATTACTGTATTACAAATAATTACTCCTAAAAAAAGACAGTTTTTTAAAGAATCTAAGAAATTACCACTAGTAATTCCAACAATTAAAACTGCTCCAGCTAACACAAAGTTCAAAAAGTTAAAGTAAGTAAAAATGTGTGATAGAACAATTTGTTTTATAGACTTGGTCTTAGGCTGGTTATCATAATTCACTAAATTATCTGCAATTCTTTTGGCTACTTGCTCCTCAGTTAAGCCTATTTTTTCATCAACTTTATATCTTTCTACTTTCATAAAATCTTGTCCTTTTCTTTACGTATTATAACATATTAATAACATTATTACTAGTATTTCGACTGTTGCAATATTTTTAGCTTTTTATAGCTTTTTATATCTTTAAATTTTTTTAGTATTTCATTTACTTTCTGATTAGTTATTTTCAGTTTTTTTAAGGCTGCTGGAGATTTTAACTTATGTTTTTGCTCTTGATCATTTTTTATTTTTTTAGTCTTCAAGCAGGTTCTCAGTTCACTTTAAACAGATTTATTTTTCTGCTTTTTGCTTTTAGATAATTAATTTTTGGCCGATACTTAGATTATCAGAGGTTAAATTATTTTTGTTCTTAATAGCATCTACGGTGGTATTAAATTTTAAAGCGATCGCATAGAGGCTATCACCTTTAACTACAGTGTAAGTGGTAGTTGAATTGCCATTAGAAGAACCAGGAATTATTAAGGTCTGTCCGATTTGTAAGACGTTAGAAGTAAGATTGTTAGCATTTTTGATAGCAGCTACGGTAGTATTAAATTTTTGAGCAATGGAATATAGACTATCGCCCTTAACGACAGTGTATAGATTACTAGGCTTAGAAGGCGTCTCAGGGATCATTGTCTCTTCAGGTATTTTTAAAATTTCCCCTATCTGTAAGGTATCACTAGTTAAGTTGTTGGCTTCTTTAAGAGCAGCTACTGTAACTCCGTATTCTTTGGCAATAGAATATAAACTTTCACCTTTTTTGACAATATGATAATTTCCTTCTTCAGGGATGTATAAAATATCTAAATAATCAGTAATCGCACGAACGATTCCTTCAACATAAGCGGTTTGATTGGAAGCTAGTTGTGAAGCTACTTCGTTATTGTTTAAATCGCCTAGGAAGATAATAAGCGTCTGATTAGGATCGGTATTTCTTATGATCGGATCATAATCGTAGGCCGTGTCTTCTTCGTCTCTTCGTTGGTAGTATTTATTGACAGTTATTCCTTCTTTACTTAATTCATTATTAAGTAGCGATGCAAGAGTCGAACTATTTCTTAGAGCATAAACAATTTCTAGCTCATCTCCTTCTTCTGGTTCTTGTCTTAGTGAGATAATAAGTGGTTCATCACTCGCACTTATTTGTGAGTTTATCAGGTTGATCCTTTCATCTACAGTTAAATTGCTATTACCGGAATTTATAAGACTAGTTGGTATTCCTAAGGCTGTAAATTTGTTTTTTAAAGTATTAGCTATGGCTATTGGATACATACTATTATCAGTATCTATTATTATTTTATCTTTCATAAAATCACTCCTATTTAAGTTTATGCAATTTTTTAGGAGTTTAAATATAATAAATTAGCACTCTTTATTGACAAGTGCTAATTATGGTGTTATAATATACCTGCATATAATGAAAGAGGTGAATATTATGTATGGTAATAATGAAAATTTAGAAGAAGTAAAACCACTTGAAAAGTATGGTCGAGACATTACTGCAAGTGTTTTAGACAATAAAGTTGATCCAGTTATTGGACGTGATGATGAAATCCGTAGTGTAATTCGTATTTTATCACGAAAGACGAAAAATAATCCCGTATTAATTGGAGAACCTGGTGTTGGTAAAACCGCTATTGTTGAAGGACTAGCTCAAAGAATTGTTAAAGGAGATGTCCCTAATAGCTTAAAAAATAAGAAAGTTTGGGAGCTTGACTTAGGTGCTTTGATTGCTGGTGCTAAATATCGTGGAGAATTTGAGGAACGCCTTAAAGCTGTTTTAAAAGAAATTAAGGATAGTAATGGTGAAATTATCATGTTTATTGATGAGATTCACATGATTGTTGGAGCTGGCGCTGAAGGTGCTATGGATGTTTCTAATATGTTAAAGCCAATGCTTGCTCGTGGAGAGATTCGCTTAATTGGGGCAACAACTTTAAATGAGTACCGTAAGTACATTGAAAAAGATGGAGCTTTGGAGCGTCGTTTACAAAAAATAATTGTCAGTGAGCCTAATGTTTATGATACAATTACTATTCTTCGTGGATTAAAAAGTCGTTTTGAAGTATTCCATGGCGTCAGTATTAAAGATAACGCTTTAGTAGCGGCAGCTACTTTGTCTGACCGTTATATAACTGATCGTTTTTTACCTGATAAAGCTATCGATTTAGTTGATGAAGCTTGTGCTACTATTAAAATGCAACTTGATTCTGTTCCAGTAGAACTAGATAATTTAACAAGAGAGATTATGCGTCTTGAAATCGAGCAAGAAGCTTTAAAGAAAGAAAAAGATGAAATTAGTAAGAAAAGAAAAGAAGAGATTGCAACTAGCCTTGCTTCTTTAAAAGAGCAAGAACAAAAGATGCGAAATGATTGGGAAAGTGAGAAGAATATTAAGTTAACAATCAATAAAAAGAAGGAAGAGCTTGAAAAGGCCCGTTTTGAATTACAGCAAGCTGAAAATAATTATGATTTGGAAAAAGCAGCCCGTTTACAACACGGAACTATTCCTAGTTTAGAAAAAGAACTTGAAAAGTTGCAAGCAGACAGCAAAAATACTATTTTGAGCGATGTTGTAGATGATGAAGCAATCGCCGCTATTATTTCTAAATGGACTAATATTCCAATTAAAAAATTGGTTAGTGGCGAAAAAGAAAAATTGTTGAGCCTTAAGGATAATCTTAAGAAGCGAGTTAAGGGTCAAGATGAAGCTATTTCTTTAGTAAGTGAAGCAATAATTAGGGCAAGAAGCGGTATTAAAGATCCTAATCGTCCTATTGGTTCTTTCATCTTTTTAGGGCCAACTGGTGTTGGTAAGACTGAAGTAGCAAGAACTCTTGCATACCAACTTTTTGATGATGAGAAGCACTTAGTTCGTATCGATATGAGTGAATACATGGAA
>USBW01000025.1 GCA_900553045.1 uncultured Mycoplasmatota bacterium
CAACAGAGAATAATATTATCTCATCAGATTTAATTTTTTCTTATGATGAGAAAAGTGCAGCTTTAAGTATTACTAGTACTGATGCGATGACAGATGAAGAGGGTTTAGCTCAGGAAAATTCTTTTGATTTTGAAGTTAGTGCTCAAAGTGGTAGTAGTGAGGTTTTATCTTATGCGATAATTTTAGAAAAAGATCCTAGCTCTACTTTGGAAGATGAGTATGCAAGACTTATTTTAACTGATGAGAATAAAAGTGTTTTGGCAGGCCCTTTTAATGTTTCAGATTTAAGTAATGACACTAGCGAAAATACTTTTGTAGTTTATCAGAATTCCTTTCAGTTTCCAAGCGATGAACAAGTACATTCTTATAGACTTTTCTTTTATTTAAACACCGATTATAAAGCAACAGGAGACATAAATTATAGCGAAAGTGGCGATAAACAGACAGCGACGATCGGTGGTAAAAGTTACAAGTTTAAAATAAATGTAAGAACGATTGAAGGACTTGATGTTGAAGTAAATGCTCCAGTTTTACTAGATAATATGATTCCAGTTTATTATGATGAACAAACAGGATCTTGGAAAAAAGCTAACGAAAATAATCTGGAAGGAACTTACAAGTGGTATGATTATGCTGATAAGATGTGGGCTAATGCAGTAACAGTAAGCGAAGAAAACAGAAGTACTTACTTAAGCGCTTCTGAAGGAACAGAAATAGCTATGGATGATATTAATACAATGTGGGTTTGGATACCAAGATATAAATATACGATTTTTAATGCGAATATGAGTGGTTCCGAGGTAACAAGTGAACAAGAAATAAAGATCGAATTTGAACAAGGAACAGCAACAACTGGTACTGTTAGTTGTACCGATAGCATCAATAATAGTGATGGAGTAAGCGAAGTTTGCTCTGATAGAGTTTATGGTGAAGTTACCAACGGTCAAAGTACTTATACTCATCCAGCTTTTACTTTTGGTAACGAAGAACTAACAGGATTTTGGTTCGGTAAATTTGAAAACAGTCTTGATAGTAGTAACAACATTATCATAAAACCTGATATGTTATCATGGAATAATCAAACAATTTCTACTGCTTTTGAATACTCAAGAAAAATGGAATTGCAAAACAACATTTATGGTTTTAGTAGCACTGCCACTACTTATAATGCTACTGGAGAATTAACAGGAGATACTAATAATTTTGACACTCATAATATCAAGAATATGGAGTGGGGAGCAGTAGCATATCTTACTCAAAGTGAGTATGGACGTTGTACTGATGGCGCATGTACCGAAATTTATATAAATAATAGTGGAAGACTTGATCGACAAACAGCTGAGGATGGATCAAATATTGATACATGGTATGACACTTACACTGGAAGAAGTGGTGGCACTGTCGGCGGTGGCGTAAGTTACAAAGCTTATGGAACTTATTCTTATGATGATTATGTAATTAGCGATAGCAATACTAAAGGTGAAAAGATCACAGGTCGTGGTGTTGGTGCCTCAACCACTGGCAACATTTATGGCATCTATGATATGAGTGGTGGTTTATGGGACAGGGCCATGGGTAATATGGCTGCTGAAGGTGGCGGTTTTTATGCTGGTGGTTCAGGTACATGGAGTACAGGTTTATATCCAACTTTAAAATATTATGATCGTTATACTTATGGAGCTACTTATAATGATGTCACTGCCTATAAACGAGGTAAATTAGGAGATGCAACTAAAGAAATTCTTAAAAAATCTGGTTCCGATAATAATGGTTGGTACAGCGATTATTCATGGTTTCCGTACTCTGGCAACCCTTGGTTCAGCCGTGGTGGCCACGCTAGTGATGGTTCCTCTGCCGGCGTGTTCAGTTTTTACCGCTCTTGGGGCAATGCTCGCTCGTACAATGGGTCCCGTGTCGCTCTCGTTGCCCAAGAGTCCTAGCCGGGCAGTATAAGGTCATATATAGTTAACTGTGTAAATCACAGTTTTTTATATTTTTAATAAAAGATCGTTAAATTGTTTTCCCATTTTCATAAAAATAGTTTATAATAATATCATGAAGAAGATAAATCTGTATACTATTTTAATTGTTTTTAGTTTTTTACTATTTATTTGTCCGCTTAAAGCTAGTGCGACCTATGAAGCAGTGGTCGATGTAACGACAATGGATATTTTTGAGATTCAAGAGGCTATTAAAAACCATTTTCTAACCTACGAAGGTCTTGTTCAAATATATTTAGATCGCATCAAAGCTTATGATGATGATTATAATACGATCATTACTATTAATGAAGATGCTTTAGAAGAAGCAAGAAAATGTGATCAAGCTTTTAAAGAGACTGGAGAGATTCCTTCCTACTTATATGGGATCCCTATTCTAGTTAAAGATAACATTGACGTAGCAGGACTACCTACGACTGCTGGAACTAAATCGTTAGCTTCTTCTTATCCGGATAGTGATGCTGAGATAATTAAAAACTTAAAAGCCCAAGGAGCTATTATTCTTGCCAAAACTAATATGAGTGAATTTGCATTTTCAGCTGACAGTAGTACAAGTTCCTATGGAACAGTTGGTAATGCCTATGACCAAGACTATACCAGCTATGGTTCTTCAGGTGGTAGTGCTAGTGGCCTTGCTTTACAATTTGCCTCTTTAGCTATTGGTACCGATACTAACTCTTCAATTAGAGTTCCTGCTGCTGGCAATAATGTGATTGGTTTAAGACCAACTTTAGGACTATTAAGTACTGATGGGATTTTTAAATATGACGTTACTCGTGATACACCAGGGCCAATTACTAAAACTATTAAAGAAAATGCGGTCATGTTAGCTGTTATGGCTGGTAAAGACGAAGATTATTATCTTGATAAATTAACTGCCTCTTTAGAAGGGAAAACTATCGTTGTCTTAGATCAATTTTTATATGGTGATAGCAGTTTTTCTTTAAGTGCAACTTCTACTACTTATCAACCAATTGTCGATAAAGTTTTAAAACTATTAGATGAGTTAGAGGAATTAGGTGTTAACATTGTCCATGTCGATGATTTTTATAAAGCAAGCTACAATAGTATTGCTAATAACACTTTAGCAGGCTGGACAATGTGTTATGCTTATAATAACTATATTCCTAATACTTCCAGCGAATTTCAGAGTTTTTCTTCCTTGGCTAATGATTCAGGTCATATTTATTCTCTTTGGGGATATGTTAGTGACTGTAGTAGGAATATCGATAAAATCAATGATTATCCTACTACTAAAGAGCCTTTCTTAGAAGACTTGGAAGCTTTATTTAAAGATGCGGATGTTGTTTTATACCCAACTATTAAAAATAAAACTGGTGAAAAGGGAGAAGACAATTTAAAGTCACCATCCCACTTAATTGCTCCTGTTTTAGGAGTCCCTGCTTTAAGTACTAAACTAGGTGAGATCGATGACTTATACTATGGAATAGAACTTTTAGCTTTAAAAGAAGAGGAAGATGTTTTATACAATTTTGCTTATCAAATTGAGCAAATAGATGACCCATATACCTTACCAGAAGAAGTTCCAAACCTTTATGAGATTCCTAATTCTGTCATTGAATTAAGAGATTATTACTTAGACTCAAAACAAGAAGCTGTATCTTACATTTTTAAAACCAGGGCCGTAGATAACCTTAAAACTAAAGAAGAAGTAGAAAACTTTCTAACCAATTACAACGATTATTCCTCTAAAGAGGAGACTGCTGCTACTTTGCTAGACAATTATCAAGCTGCTATTGATAAGGTAAACCATAACAATAAATACTTCTTTTTATTAGTCCTTGCTTTAGCACTTTTGCTCATTGTTATTACGATTCCATTATACAAAAGTCGAAAAAGAAAAAAATATCACTATCGAAGAAGAAGGTAAAATGACAAAAACTGCGATTTAAAAATATATAATTGCAGTAGGTGATGATATGCAAAAGATCAAAAAAATTGCTAAATTTTTATTCTTACTTATTCTTAGTCTTTCTACTAGTTGTTACTTTTTTATGAATATTTTAGATGGGGATCTGATTAAATTTGAAAACTTTAATACTTTGGCCTTAGAAGAAGAAAAGGAAGAAGAGTACTTGCAGAAAGTCTTAGAAATTATTGTCAATAAAGATGATAACTTAAAAACTTTATTTCAAGAAGAAGATGAAACAGTTGTTCCGGTTTTTGAAGATGATGAACCCAAAGAAGTTTTAGAGCCACTCATCTATATTTATAGCACGCATCAGACTGAACAATATCAGGCTATTAAAGGTAGTACCTCCAGTGTTGAGTTTGGTGTTTATGAAGCTTCTTTAATTCTTAAACAACTGCTTGAAGAAGCAGGAATTGGTGTAATTGTCGAAGAAAAAAATATTATGAATACTTTAAACGAACGCGAGTGGGACTACTCTTATACATACCGAATTTCAAGGGAGTTCATGGAACAGCAGAAAAAAGATAATCCGTCTTTGAAGATTTTTATTGACTTACATCGTGACTCAGTTAAAAAAGAGTATTCTACTGTCACAATTAATGAGAAAAACTATGCGAAAATTATGTTTTTAGTGGGCAAGAATAGAGATAATTTAGATGCCAACCTAACTTATATTAAAGATTTAGAGTCTTATCTAAATCAAAATTATTCAGGTATTTTACGAAACACTTATTACCGCGAAGAATATGATTATAATCAAGACTTTTCGGATATGACTTTTTTAATAGAGCTCGGTAGCGACAGTAATAGCCTTGATGAAGTCTATAATAGTCTTTATGCCTTAAAAGATGCTATCAGTAATTTTGTTAAAGAAGAATTAGTTTAGTACTTACTTTCTTCTTTTCTTTTTTTTATTTTTGTTTTATACTAAAAATGAAAGGATTGATGCTATGCGTTTTATACTTGCTTTGTGGGCCTCTAAATTTTTACTTTTTATTTTAAAGCTTAAGAAAGCTCATCAAGATGATAAACCTGGGTTGTTAGCTTATCGCATCTGTAAAAACTTCAACGAAAAAATTAACAAGCCTAAATTAGTGATTGCAGTTACTGGTACTAATGGTAAGACAACTGTCTCAAGTCTTATTGCTAGCATTTTAGAAAAAGATCATAAAAAAGTGGGGTACAATGACTGGGGAGCTAACACTCTAGCAGGTCATGCTCGCTGTTTAATAGATTGTGTGACAATTTTTAATCGACCTAAAAAAGATGTTGCGGTTTTAGAAGTTGATGAGATGACTTCGCGTGAAACTTTAAAGGCAACTGACCCCGATTATATAATTGTTACTAATATTGCCAAAGATTCAATTAGAAGAAATGAAAGTCCTGATTACATCTTTAGTATTTTAAAAGAATCGCTTAACTCTTTGTCTAAAGCTAAAATTTTTTTAAATGCTGATGATCCGATCAGTAGCTTTTTAGTTAGTGGTGATAGGGTCAAATACTTTGGAGTTGCTAAAACTAAAGATAAAATTGTTGACTATAAATCTAAAGATTTTGTCATTTGTCCAAAATGTTATAGTAAAGTGGAGTATATCTACCAACAATATCGAGCAATTGGTCGTTTTTACTGTCCAAGGTGCGATTTTAAATCCAAAAATAGTGATTATCAATTAAGCCTATCACTAGCCAAAGATGAAGCAATCTTAAAATATGCTAACAAGGAAGAAAAATATCCTCTTATTTCTAGTGGTATTTTTGAACTTTATAACGAAGTTGCCGTTCTTGCTTTATTTAAAGAACTCAACTACTCTTATGAAGATTTACATAATTTAATCAGTCAAGTTGGTATTACCAAAATAAGAAAAGAAGAGACAGTTGTTAAAAATATTAAAGTTTTACGTCATGCTACTAAAGGACAGAACAGTTCTGCTGCAGCTGTAGTCTTTGAAGTTGTAGGAGAAGATCCGAAGACTAAAGAAGTAATTCTAATATTAGATGAAGAATACGAACATTTTAATGGAACAGAGACAATTACTTGGATCTATGATGCTGACTTTGAGTTTTTAAATAAACCAAATATTCGCAAAATAATCGTTGGCGGCAAAAGATGTCTCGATTATCGCTTGCGTCTTTTACTAGCAGGAATCCCTGAAGATAAAATTATTACAGTAAGTACTGAGGATAATTTAGCAGACTATGTTACAATCGATAAAGAACTTGAAGAAGTAGATATTTTGTATGAAATAGGAAAAGTTCAAAAATCATGTAAACTGCAAGAACAACTAATCAAAAAAATAGAAGGTGAAGCTTATGAAGATTGAAGTTTTGTACGGTGAGATCTGTAATCTTTATGGTGATTTAGCTAATGTAGAGTACTTAAGTAAAATTAAAGATGATGTCACAATCGTCGAAACATCTTTAAAACAAAGACCAAAGTTCTTAGACGAAGAGATCGATCTTGTCTATATGGGATCATGTCCTTTTTTAAAAGAAGAATTAATCATCTCACAGCTTTTGCCTTATAAGAAAGAGATCGAAAAGAAAATATTAGAAAACCAACTTTTTCTAGTGACAGGTACGGCTTGTGAAATCTTTGGTCAGTATATTTTAGAACAAGATACCGATAAAAGAATCAAGGGTTTAGGTATTTTTGATTATTATTCTTATCGCTTTAAAAATCGTCATAATTCCTTCTTTCTAGGAGAGTTTCAAGATTTTAAAATAGTTGGTAATAAGGATCAGTTTTTCTTTTTAAAGGATGTCAATGCTCCTTTTATTAAAGTAATTAAAGGTTATGGCAATAATCCTGATGATATTTTTGAGGGACTTGCAATCAATCAATTTTACTTAACTTCGCTTTTAGGACCATTTTTAATATTAAATCCGCCATTTACTAAGTACTTATTAAGTAAAAAATATAGTGATACCAGCTTCCGTTTTGAAAAAGAAGCGTATGAGGCTTATCAGTACCGCTTAAATGATCTAGAAAAAGACGATGCAAGAATTTTAATGGGGGATCATGGCTAGAAATAGCTCTTGGTTTACTTACTCACTTTAAATAAGAACAAAGTTCTTTTAAGACTTTGTTTTTCTTTGCAAATTCCTTTAAATTCCTTTATAATAAGAAATATGGTGATAAAATATGAAGAACATACTAGAGAAAATTTACAACTATACTTTAGAAGAAATAATGGGGGACCGTTATGCTAAGTATTCTAAATATATCATTCAAGATCGTGCTATTCCAGATGTAAGAGATGGCCAGAAACCTGTTCAAAGACGTATTTTATATGCGATGTATCGTGATCATAACACTTATGATAAACCATATAAGAAATCAGCAAAAGCAGTAGGAAACATCATGGGAGCATACCATCCACATGGTGATTTGTCTATTTATGATGCCATGGTACGTATGAGTCAGTGGTGGAAACAAAATGCTTGTTATATTGACATGCACGGTAATAATGGATCGATGGATGGCGATAGTCCAGCAGCAATGCGTTATACCGAAGCAAGATTATCTAAAATCAGTAATGAACTATTAACTGATATTGATAAAGATACTGTAGAGTGGGTACCAAACTATGATGATACATTATTAGAACCTACTGTCTTACCTGTGAAATTTCCACTATTACTTGTCAATGGAGCCATGGGAATTAGTGCGGGATATGCGACAAATATTCCAACCCATAACTTAGGAGAAGTCATCGATGCGACCATCAAACGAATTGATAGCCCTAATTGTCGTTTAGATACGATTATGGAAATTATCAAAGGACCAGACTTTCCAACAGGAGGTATTGTCGAAGGAATCAAAGGAATTCGTGAAGCTTATGAGACTGGCCGTGGAAAAATCATCATCCGTAGTAAAATTCATTTTGAAAAGCAAAAAGGAAAAGAACAGATTATTATTGATGAAATCCCATTTGA
>USBW01000026.1 GCA_900553045.1 uncultured Mycoplasmatota bacterium
TTGTGGAAGAAAAAGAAGTTAAAAAGAAAAAGAGTCTATGGAAAAAAATACTGTTAGTAATTTTAGATATTTTGGTTATTCTGTTAGCTTGTTACTTTATTATTGCATATGTTAACTTTAAGAAAATAAGTAATAACGAGGAGCCAATCTTGATTGCTTCAGTTGAGGAGTACGAGCAAGATAATCATCATGTCAAAGTTTATAATGGTGTAATTTATAAAATTGTCTATGATGAAATTCCTGGTGATAGTGTAGTCCTAAAGCTTAAACTTTGGTTTATGGAGGACATTGGATAGTTATGACTTTAAAAGAGGCGTTTTTGGTTTTAATTAAAGGGGCAATGTTGGGAATAGGTAATGTTATTCCGGGAGTTAGTGGAGGAGCTTTAGCAATTTCTTTGGGTTTATATGAGACTATCGTTAACTCCCTTGGTAATTTTTTCAAAGATATAAGAAAAAATTTTAAATTGCTGTTACCGATTATTTTAGGCACAATTATTGGTATTTTATCTGCTGGGCAGCTTATTACTTTTTTACTTGGCCAATATAAGCCACAGACAATTTTATTTTTTGTAGGTGTGATTTTTGGTGGCGTTTCAATTATTATGCGCAAGTCTCGCAAAGAAGTGACAAAAAGTAATTTGTTGTTGTGTCTTCTTATTTTTGTGGCTGTGACCTTATTTAATTTTTTAGACTTTAATGCTGTCAGTGTCTCTTTAGATAATTTGGGTTATTTTGATTATATAAAGATTTTCTTTTTAGGTTTGTTAGCATCAACGTCAATGCTCATTCCAGGTATTTCTAGTTCAATTATTTTAATGCTGGCAGGTTTTTACAGACCAATTATTGAAGCTCTTAAATTACTGTTCACTAAAGAAGCGTTCTTAAATTCTTTTATAATTCTTGCAATTTTCGCAATAGGTGTACTGTTAGGATTATTTTTAATTGCTAAAGTAGTTTCTTTATTACTTAAAAAATATGAGTTCAAAGCTTACTGGGGAATTTTAGGTTTTGTCTTGGCTTCGATTGTGCTATTATTTTTGCAAATAGATACTTTTACAGTAAACTTTACTAATATCTTTACTTGTATTTTGACCTTTTTGTGGGGTTATGTTTTAGCTAGATGTCTAGAGCGTGAAAAATATTTTTATTAATTATTTATTGAGAATTAAGTCCAAGAAATGTTGGGCTTATTTTTTATATATCAAAAAGTGTAAAAATATTTGGTTTGAAAGGGCAAAACAGTAAAGGAAAATCTGAATTTTCAAGCTATTTATTATTAGAAAAATGCTATTTGGAAGAAATAAAAAAATAACGTTATTTATTATTGACACGCGTACAAATGTTTGATATGATGACTTCGACAGCAGGTGATATGACATGAATTTAATTTATAGGAGTTATCAGTTTCGTCTTTATCCAAATGATGAACAAATAGGAATAATTCAAAAGATATTTGGATGTACAAGACTAGTTTATAATTATTATTTAGAAAAAAGAAAAGAAAGTGGTCTAACCTGTTTATCAGCGATTAGGAATTTAACTAATTTAGCACAGACGTATCCATTTTTAGAAGAGATAGATTCTTGTAGTTTAAGATGCGCTTTGTTTGATTTAGATGACGCTTTTAAACGTTATAATCGTAAGCAAGGCGATTATCCTAAATTTAAAGGAAAATATACTGCAAAGAGGAGTTATCGAACTAATTATATATCGAATGTTTATAAAGGAAGAAAGTATGAGAATATAAAAATTGATTTGAAAAAAAGAGTAATTAGTTTACCTAAATTAGGGGAAGTCAAAATAAGGGGATATAGGAATTTACAATCTTTAGAAGCTAGAATCATTAGTGCGACAGTTAGTCAATTGGCAAATGGAAAATATTATGTTAGCATTGCAGTAGAAGAAAAACATCCAGTGGTCAAAATTATTCCTAAAAAAATAATAGGGATTGACTTAGGACTAAAAGATGTTGTGATTACAAGTGATGGAGAGAAAATAAAAAACAATAAGATTATTGAAAAATATGAAAAGAGAATTAAGAGAAAGCAAAGGGAGTTAGCAAGACGAAAAAAGGGAAGTAGTAATTATTATAAAACTAAACAAAAAATAGCTATTCTTTATCAGAAATTGAAGAATGCTAGGAAGTATTTTATACATAAGACGACTAAGAAGTTGGTACTGGAAAATGATATTATTATAAGTGAAAATTTAAATGTAAAAAGCTTAATAGAAGGGAAGAAGCTATCTAAACAGTTAAGTGATGTAAGCTTATCTAGGCTCTGTAGTGTATTAGCATATAAGGCAACATATTTTGGTAAGAGATATATAAAAATAGACCGGTACTATCCTAGTAGTCAAGAGTGCAGCCACTGCGGATATAAAAACATAAAAGTGAAAAATTTAGCAGTTAGAACCTGGCGTTGCCCCAGTTGTGGATACGGGCATGATCGGGATATTAATGCTAGTATCAATATATTATTTGAAGGTTTAAAAATTTATATGGAAGAGTTAGTGTAAAAAATAAAAAAAAGAACAAAAAATCTACGGTAGCAACTATCGGAAGTTAAGTCTGTGGAGAATAGGGGTTGCTCTATCTGTGAAGCAGAAAATAAAAAAACACAAAAGCACTATACTTTTGTATTTTATAAGCTTGGTTCAGTTGACGTTGTAGTGTCGTTATCTTCGACTGCATCTGTACTGGAGTCTTGATTATCTCCGTCACTTGGCGTTCCAGGAATTTCTGGAGTCTCTGGGGTTTCTGGAGTCTCTGGCTCCTCTGGAGTTTCTGTTGGCGGAGTAATTGTTGTTTGTTCAACTTTGGCAACAGTGAAGGTAACACCATCAGATCCAATTAAGTCAAGTCTTTTATTTGCCGGAAGATTTTGACTTAGAATTTGACCATCAGTACCACTTGTGACAACTTTTTCTTCGATTTTGACACTGATGCCACGAGCACCTAACCAAGCTCTAGCATGGCTTATATCTTCGCCAACGAAGTTAGGTAGAAGGGCATATGTTTCGGTTGAAGAAGTAGGATTTTTACCTATAGTTTCCATTTCGTATTCGTCTTCAATATCAAAATCCATCTGATAAGTTAAACTGACATCTTCAAGGCCAAGATTTTGTTTCATGACTTTAACTACTTGGTCTAAACTACTTTGATTAATAATATAATCTGATAAGACTAATCCCATACTCTCATCATAAATATTCTGACTTACTCCAGATAGGTAAAGCTGTTGAATGTTGATAATATTTTCTGAGTTACTTGTTAATAAGATATTCTTGGCGATGTCATAGAATGATAATAACTGATTAGTTGTAAAGTTAGTATCGATACTATTACTTACTGTATCTAATATTTCTAAGGCTTGGTTAGCGCTAGAAATAGATTTTAGTTTGTTTAGCATTCCTTGAACTACTAATTGTTGATTTAAGCCGCGTTGTAGATCGCCAGTGGCAAGCGTCTTACGATGCCTTGCAAGCGCTAGTGCTTCTTCGCCATTTAAAGTTTGTAATCCTTCTTCAAGGCAGATTAAATGGGAACCAAATCGACGGTCACTATCTTGCTCACAGAAATCCATTGGGACATCGACTTCGATTCCTCCAAGGGTGTCAACCATTTTTACAACTCCCTTGAAGTTAACTTTGACATAATAATCAATATTGATGCCAGTGAAGTTTTCAATTGTTTTAATCATACAAGATTCGCCATTCCAAGCAGCATGGGTTATTTTATTTTCTTTTTGGTTGGTAAAGCAAGCAATAGGGACATAAGAGTCTCTTGGAATACTTAGAATAGTAGCATTTAAAGTTTTAGGATTAAAAGTTACTAACATTAAAGCGTCACCATTACCAGTAGCATTTTTACTTAAAGTTTCTTCGGTGGAATCAATTCCCATTAAAAGAACAGTAAATGGTTCAGTTATTTGATTACTCTGGTTTATATTAACCATTTCTTCACCAGTGTATTTGGCAATTTCTTCTTTGGTTAGAGTCTTTTCTTTAGTAGCAATTATTTTAGTTTCAGTTCCAATATTTTTGTACTCTTCGATGCTAGTAAACATGGTTGGGTAAGTCTTTGGTAAGATAGCAGCATCAATGGTACCATCATATAAGTCACCAACTAATTCTGAAAAACTGTTATATTCAACAACAGTTGCATCAGTATTTAATTTATGTTCATTGATTATCTCAAGGCCGATAATATAGCCATCGATTGATGTTTCATCGGCATTTATACCAATGGTCTTACCATTTAAATCATCAATGCTATCAATGCCACTGTCGTTTAAAGTAATAACGGCAGTTTCATAAGTTACACGATCTTTATTAACACTATCAATTTTAGCATAAGTAGTGTAAATAAAATAACCAACAGTACCATAGATAGCTATTAAAACACTAATTATAACAATAAAAGAGATAAATCTTGAAAGGTTATTTTTCTTGAGTAATTTGCGTAGGAATATTAAAATAACTGCATTTAATAAAAGGATAGCAGCCATCGCAAGATATCTTATCTGACTTTCGATGCCATTTATTAAAAAGATTGAATAAATAGTAAAGATAGTAACCGCTACGAAGATAATTTGAAATATAGCTAATATCACTCTAATTATTTTTTTAGGTCTTGGTCTTTTTTCCTTTTTTTCTTTTTCCATAATCATTTCTCCTTGTTTACTATTATATAATAATTCTCAAATAACAGCAATAATAATGGAAAAAACTTTGCCATTTGACAAAGTTTTATTCAATTATTGTAACAGTCTTAATAAACGATTTGCTCTTGCCTTTATAAGTCGCTGTGTAAGTAACTTCATATTTTCCAGCTTTTAAAGTGTCAATTGTTGTGACTGTTTGGCCTGTATTTAAATCTTTTATAGACCGTGTTATAGAAGCACTGCTGGTAACATCAATCAAGTTTTCATAGACCAGAATAGCAGGGTCGGTCTCTGTGTATACCTCACCAACGCTTAAAGTGACATCGGTATCATCGTTAAACTCAAAGATTATATTTGTTTCGAGGACGATTTTAACACCGCTACTCATATTGTTGTTAGAGTCACTGTAGCAGGTTATAACTGTGTATGTTCCATAGATGTCATCTGCCGTGTAAGTGAAGTAATTTTTATCAGTAAAGCCTAAGTAAGTATCATTTAAATAAATTTTATAACCAAATGTTCCGTAATCTTCTTTAATATCAGTAGGTGGGTTAACACTGTTCCATGTCAATTTAGCAGTGTTGCCATTTTGTGATACTGATAGGCCAGTTACATCGTCTAGTTGATTATATTTACTAGATACTTCAGTTGGTTCAGTACCTTTTTTAAACAATTCTGTGATCTTTTGATCAGATGGCGTATTTTCACTTGGTAGTGCTAGCGGATCAGAATTTTTTTCAACTGTTTGCCAGATAACACTATCAGGCTTTTCAAAACTTGGTCCATTTGAGTCAAAGACCGCTTTAGCACAAGCTCGGTATAGACCGTTTCTTTGAGTAACCATTTGACTTTGAGTTAAGTAAACACCTTTTTCATTATATTCAAAACCAGTCCACATCGCCATAGAAATATTAGGTGTGTAACCTGCGATCCAACCATCTGGAGTAGCTGATGATGGATAATTGTATTCTTTTAAAGTTGCATCATCGTAATTGGTAGTTCCTGTTTTTACTGCAACATCAGTCTTAATGGCACCTTTTACTCCAGTATCGATAGCGACTCCTCTTAAGATATCGGTTATCATATAAGCTGTTGAATCACTCATAGCTTGAACTCTTTCAGATTCGAATTCTAATACTTCTTCAGTTTCTCTTAAAATTATCTTATTGACTGTATATGGTTCATAATAGTAACCACCATTAGCAAATGCGGCATAAGCTGCTGCTAGCTGTAGAGGGGAAGCTCCATTAAATGCCCCTAAAGCGTGAGCTTCATGTAATTTACCATTAGCATCAATTTCTGGTTCGATACCTAAAGTTGTGACAAACTCTTTGATTTTTTCATTGTCTACTGATTGGAAAGCTTTAACAGCAGGAATGTTTAAGGAATTTCTAAGCATATAGCGTAGGGTTCCTGCACCATAGTATCTATTATTAAAGTTTTTAAGTGGAGTACCGTCACTGTAAGTATAAGGCTCATCGACGAAAGTTGTACCTGTCGACCAATATAAGTCGTTTTATCATCAATAATTGGATGATCAGTATTCCAATTTAAATATCCGATAGCTGGTCCATAATCAAATAATGGTTTAGCGGTCGAACCAATTTGACGTTTGATTTCTGTAGCGAAGTTGTAAGTTCTAGCAGCTGTTTTATTGCGTCCTGCTCCAACGGCAATTATTTTACCAGAATTAGTATCGACAGCAACGACGCCACCTTCAATCGAATCATTTGGCCAGTCATATGTCTCGCCATTAAATACTTTATTTAAAGCAGTTTGTTTTTCACGATCCATATTAGTATAGATTTTCATTGGTACTTCATACGGATCAAGACCAGTTTTATTTTCGATCTCTGCAAGGACAGTATCAATATAACCTTGGAACTCACTTACCTCAGAACTTCCTCCGCCTTCTTGTAATAAGTCTTCAACTGGAATTTGTTCAGCAATAGCTTTTTCTTCTTCTGTGATATATCCATGAGTGACCATCAATGATAAAACTGTATCTCTTCTTGCTGTTGTCTCATCAGGATTTACATAAGGGTCATATAAACCAGGTGCCTGGAATAATCCAGCAATGATTGATGCTTCTGCTAAGTTTAAATCACTAGCACTTTTACCGAAGTAAGTTTGTGAAGCTTGTTCAATACCGTAAGAGTTACTTCCTAAAAATGGGGTATTGACATAAAATTCTAGAATTTCTTGTTTAGTATAAGCTTTTTCTAGTTTGAAAATAGAAATATAAATATCGGTAAACTTTCTAAGGATACCTTCAAAACCTTCATCTTCAAATGATGTTAAACTATTTTTAGATACTTGCATGGTAATTGTTGAACCACCACCAGCATCTGATCTTCCTAGAAGTTGACCAAGAGCTGCTTTGAAGAAACGTGGAGCATCGAAACCGTTATGTTGGAAATAGCGAGAATCTTCAGTAGCCACAATAGCGTCTACTAGAACTTCAGGCATTTGATCATAAGTTATTTTTTCTCTTTTTTGGCTGCCTAGTTTAGTAATTTCTTCATTGTTGCTGTCATAGACAACAGATGTTTCTTTTCTTTCTAGTTTTGAAACATCAAACTCTGGTGCATTAATTACTACGTAAGTAAAGAAAATAATAAAGCAGCAGATACCAATTATTCCTAAAACTAGGGCTGCGATAAAGATAAATTTAATTATCTTTCTTTTTTTACTCTTTTTAGGATTGTTATCTAAAGTAAGAGTAAAAAGAAGCATGATTAGGAAGGCTGCTAATGCTAGTAAAGCTAAAACAAATCCAAATAAAAAATAGCAAACCACAAATATGATAAGGGCAATGACTGCTAAAATAATTTTAAAAAGATTAGAAGTCTTATGTCCTTTAGACTCTTTTTCTATAGTTCCCTTTCTTTTTTTAGTTCTACTAGTACTTTTAGTAGACTTACTCTTGTCCTTTTTGTTTAAAAATTTAATTTTTTTCATTTTGTACCTCCAGTTTTTATTTTTCCGTCCTGTGCCGGTACACAACACAACTACCACAGGATCGCCCACAAGTCAACGGAAATCTGCGCAGCTGCCATAGAAAACTGGAAGCCCTCTGGCACGACCTCCATTCCAACTCATACCATGCCGCCCATTTCCATGTGGGATGTTTCTTTATCTTCCCACC
>USBW01000027.1 GCA_900553045.1 uncultured Mycoplasmatota bacterium
TGTAAGTATGTGAAAAAGGAACCAGAAGATATTCAATATACTGGTGAAGATTGTCCAAAATGTGGAAGTAAAGCTAAAAGAGAAGCAGATACATTAGATACTTTTGTATGTTCTTCTTGGTATGAATTAAGATATCCAGATGCTAAAAATGATAATAAAAAACAAGCAGTTCACGTAAAAGTAGTTGAGTAAGACGTAAAGTTAAAACTAAACTTTAAACCTAGTAAAAACAGATAAGCTTAATTATCTGTTTTTTCTTAGGTAAATTAAAAGATTATAATATTAAATAATACAAATAAAGCGCCGATCAAAAAGAAGATAATAGTTAGTTTATAATTATGATACTTTAAAGAAGTTGGCAATAATTCATACATGGAAATGTGAATCATAATTCCAGCGATTAAACTAAATAAAATCCCCATAAAAATTGGACTCATTAACGGGGCTAGAAAAAGAAAGGCCATGATACTTCCTAAAAACTCACTGCCTCCTGATAATAAAGTATATAAAAAGGCCTTTTTCTTATCATTAGTCGCATAATAAAGGGGCATAGCAATACTAATACCTTCAGGGATATTGTGCATTGTAATAGCAAGAGCTAAACTTATACCTAATCGCAAATTGTCACTTGCAGTCATAAAAGTAGCGATTCCTTCAGGAATATTATGAACAATAATGGCGATCATTGAAATAATCCCAACTTTATATAAATTCTTTTCTTTCTTTAAAGTTAAAACATCATTAGGAAACTTCTTATCAATCAACCAAGAAATGATAATTCCTACTACTAAAAATATTAAAAGAATTAAAACACTAGGGAAAGCAAAAAGTTCTTCATTTAAATATAAAAAAGCTTCCTTTGTAAGATCAGTAATCGATAGAAAAAACATGACGCCACTTGCAAAAGCTAAGGAAGCGATGATTATTTTATTACTTTTTTTCTTGATCTTTAAAACGAATAAAGCTCCTAGACAAGTCGATATTCCTGCCATAAATGCTAGAGTAAAAGCTATAAGTGTCTGCTGCATAGATTATCACCTATAAAATTTTATGCGCAAGAGGCTAAACTTTTTTAATAACTATTGGACTTATTTTGCTAAAAATCTTGTTTTACTAATATTTTTTCTAGTATTTTGAATACTTTCTTCTAGAAAACGCTCAAAATTAGCGATTTTTAATAAATCTTGATAAAATCCTAACTCTTCATTTGGTCTTTTTCTGGTTATATTGTAAAGTTCAAAAGCTTTTTCAGGATCTTTTTGATAAATTTTAAAAAGATGCAAAGCTAAATAGAAAGAAACAATATAAGAAAGTTCATTATTAAGATTATAGTTGCTATTATTTTCTTCTTTTAAAACATTTTTAGATCTTGTTTGAGAAGTCTTAACTTTTAAAAGAAGATCTTCAATATAGGCATAATAATTATATAAAGTTTTAAAATATTCGCGATTGTGTTCTTTATGATAGTGATACTCAACAGATAAAAAAGAAGCAAAAATCGGGCGTAATTCTTTTAATAAGTTATCATTGATCTCTCTTGTGATCAAAATATCTAACATGTGAGCCACTTCATGTTGAAAGGCCATATAATCTTCATAATTATTATTGATAGTGAAATATAAAAGGGGAGTACAGTTTACTTTATCATAATAAAGAACTTTTTTATTATAAAGACTTTGATTAATGTTAAAACAATCTTTTTTTAAAAAGCTTTTTATATCATTTTGGTAATCTGGGTTTATTAGGCCAAAGATCGCAAAGCTTTCTTCTAATAATTTTTCTTCATTGATGAGAGTACTTTTAATATGAACTTCTTTGGTAAGATTATTTTTAGCATTTTTAGCAAGAGTCTCAATATAACAGTCTGGTAATGTTAACTTACTTTCTTTAGCATCTTCTAAAATTGGCCAGCTCAAATTTTTAAAGTTATGACAATTAGACAGTTTTAAAAGACCGCTGTAGAGCTTTAGTAGTTCTTGATCATCAGCAGTTTTATTTTCTCTTTTTAATAATTGATAATAAGTATCTAACATTTTATTTAAATTCCAACTTAGTTTGATAGTATCACCTTTTTGTTTTCCTATTATAATCATTTTATGAGAAAAATACAAATAAAATTGTCTATTTTTGCAGAATTTTTATCTATTTGTGGCTCGATATTAAAAAATTAGAAAGTTTGTAGTTTTGCTTGACACTGCATACAAACGTTTGCTATTATGACATCAGTAGCAGTTGGACAATATGAATTTAATTTACAAAAGTTAGCAGTTTTGCCTTAGAATTATCTTTTTTTGTGTTTATAAAGATGGAAAGTATGATAAGATCAAAGTGGACTTGAAAAGAGGATGGTAGTAAATGTTAGAGAGTTTAAATGATTATCAAAAAGAAGCGGTTTTGCATAAGGAGGGCCCTTTACTTATTTTAGCCGGAGCTGGCAGTGGTAAGACACGGGTTTTAACTACTAAGATTGCTTATTTAATTAAAGAGTATGATGTTGATGCTAGAAATATCTTAGCGATCACTTTTACTAATAAAGCTGCTAAAGAGATGAAGACGAGAATTGAAGAGTTAATTGGTAAAACTTCTATTCAAGCTTCGACCTTTCATTCTTTTGGAGTAAAAATTTTAAAAGAAAACTGTGAAAAGTTAGGCTATAAATCTAATTTTATCATTCTAGATAGTGATGATTCTTTAACTTTGGTCAAAAAGATCTTAAAAGATTTCAATTTAGATCCTAAACGCTTCAGTCCTTATATGATTCGTAATAAGATCTCCAGCAATAAAAATGAATTGATCATGCCTGATGATTATAAAAAGTTTGTCTATAATGAAGAGGATGATGTCGTTTATAAAGTTTATAAAAAATATCAAGAGATCCTAAAACAAAATAACTCTTTAGATTTTGATGATTTATTGATCTTACCAATTGCTCTTTTTAAAAAAAATCCTGATGTGCTAGCTTATTATCAAGATCGCTATCGCTATATTTTTATCGATGAGTACCAAGATACTAACTATGCGCAGTATCTGCTTACAAAAATGATCAGTGCTAAATATCACAATATTTGTGTAGTAGGGGATAATGACCAATCAATTTATGCTTTTAGAGGGGCAAATTACAAAAATATTTTAAATTTTAAAAAGGATTATCCTGATTGTAAAGTAGTAATGTTAGAACAGAATTATCGTTCTACTAAAACTATTTTAAATGCGGCTAACTCTGTTATTAAAAACAATAAAGAACGCAAAGATAAGAACTTGTGGTCTTTAAAGGAGAGTAATGAGAAGATCACTTACTATAAAGCAGCTGATGAGACTGATGAAGTTCACTATATTTTAAAAAAAGTAAAAGAATTAGTAGCAAGTGGTGTCAGTTATCAAGATATGGCTATTTTATATCGTACTAATGCTCAGTCACGTGTCTTTGAACAAGAGCTTTTAAAACAGAACATTCCTTATCGGATCATTGGTAGTTTTTACTTTTACTCAAGAAAAGAGATTAAAGATCTGTTAGCTTATATGCGTTTAGTTTATAACCCTGATGATGACTTGAGTCTTTTAAGAGTTATTAATACTCCTAAAAGAGGAATTGGTAATAAGACTTTAAGATCTTTAGAGGAAGAAGCGAGTCTTTACCATACTAGTCTTTTTCAAGCAATTAATTCTGGTAAAGAGTTAGCTTTTAAAGAACTTATTTTAACATTACAGCAGGATCTTGAAAAGATGACTTTAACGGAGTTTGTCGATAATATTTTAGAGAAGACGGGAATGCGTAGGGCTTTAAAAGAGGAGAAAACTTTAGAGGCAGATATTCGTTTAGAATACCTAGAAGAATTTAAGTCTGTTACTAAAATGTTTGAAAGTAGGGTTGGTGAAATCTCACTTGCTGACTTTCTTTTAGAAATTAGTTTGGTAGCTGATAGTGAAGAGTATAAAGATGATCCTAACCGTCTTACTTTAATGACTGTTCATGCTGTTAAAGGCTTAGAATTTTCTTATGTTTTCTTAGCAGGGCTTGAAGAGGGGATCTTTCCTCATCGTAACAGTATGGATACACTAGCTGAATTAGAAGAGGAGCGACGTCTTATGTATGTAGCAATAACAAGAGCAAAAGATAAACTCTTTATTACTAGTGCTAAAAAAAGAATGTTGTTCGGGCAAGAAAATATTGCTATTCCTAGTCGTTTTATTAAAGAGATCGATCCTTCGTTAATTGAACTTGAAGAAAAAGAAAGTATCTTTTCTAGTAAACATCAGCGTGTTAATAATTTTTATGATGAAGATAAAACATATAATTATGGGGATAAAATTAAGCATGAAAAATATGGTTTAGGGGTAGTAATCGAAGTAGCTGGAGACTTTATTACTGTTGCTTTTAATAAGAATATAGGAATTAAAAAACTTTTGAAAAATCATAAAAGTATTATGAAAGTTGAATAAAAGTATTTGCGAAGAGCAGCTTTTTATGTTATTATACTTATATATAATACTTGGTAGGTGATCGATTTTGAAAAAAGTTGGGGCATTTTTAAAAAGTGATGTCAAAAATGTCAACATTTTAGTAATTTTGTTATTATTGGTGGCAATAATTGGTTCTTTTTCTTATCTTTCCTATGCTATTTTTACTAAGAATATTACTGGTAGTGAAGGAATTGTGATAAAAGTTGGAGCGATCGATAATAATTAAAACTGTCGAACAAAATCGACGGTTTTTTATTTTCATTTTGTAGAAAAAACGGTATAATTAAATTGGATTTTGTAGTTTTTAGGAGGGATTAGATGAAAGAAGAACTTACATTAGTTATTATGGCTGCCGGGATGGGAAGTCGTTTTGGAGGTTTAAAGCAGATTGAACCGATGGGACCAAATGGCGAGTTTTTAATAGATTATGCTATTTATGATGCCATTAAAGCTGGTTTTACGAAGGTTGTTTTTGTAATTAAAGAGGAAAATTTTGATATTTTCAAAAAGACGATTGGTCGCAGGTTGGAAGATAAAATCGAGGTTTGTTATGCTTTTCAGAAAATGGATGATTTACCACTTGGTTATGAAGTACCTAGAGAAAGAATTAAGCCTTTAGGAACTGCACAAGCTATTTATGCGGCTCGTAATTATGTAAATGGCAGCTTTGCAGTCATTAATTCTGATGATTTTTATGGTAGAGAAGCTTATCAAGTGATGAGTGCTTTCTTAAAGAAAGACTTTGATGATCAACAGGAGCATTATTGTAATGTCTGTTATGAAGTTAAGAATACTATAACTTCAAATGGTTCGGTCAAAAGAGGAGTTGTAAGTGTTAAAGATGGTTATCTAACTGGTCTTTTGGAAAGCAAAATTGAAATGGTTGATGGAGAAATTGTAGCTAGTCCACTTGATGGTAGTGAAAAGTTTACTCTTGCGCCTGATACTTTAGTTTCTATGAATATGTTAGGCTTTAGGCATAGTATTTTTGATTATATTGAAAGGGAGTTTCCTAAGTTTTTAGATAGCCATCAAACTGATATTTTAAGTGCTGAATTTTTAATACCTGATGTTTTAGCTAAAGCGATTGATACGGGTTTTGCTTTAGTTCATGTCATTAAGACAACTGCTGTTTGGCATGGTGTAACTTATAAAGAAGATAAAGAAGATGTTCAAGCTGCCCTTAAAGAATTAGTTGAAGAAGGAGTTTATCCAGAATCTTTGTGGAAGTGAAGTAATTGTGGTATGTGAATGTTTAGTAGAACTGGCTCATGTTTTTGTTGATAAGACTTTTACTTATCATGTTCCTTTAAATTTACAAGAGCAAATAGCAGTTGGGAAAAGGGTTGTTGTTCCTTTTAATACGCAAGTGCTTGAAGGGTTTGTTTTAAAAATTGATAAGTCTTCTTTAGTAGAAGATCTAAAAGACATCATTGAAGTAATTGATCCTTTTCCCGTTTTAAATCAAGAATTATTAGCGCTTGGAACATATTTGAAGCAGACGACTCTAGCTACGCTTATGAGTTGCTATCAAGCTATGTTACCTCTAGCTTTAAAAGCCAAGAAGAAGGTAAATATTGCTAAAAAATATGCTAGTTTTTATATTTGCGCTCAAGATTTTCCCGTTTTAAAAAACGCTAAGCAAAAAGAAATTTACGATCTTGTCAAAGCTAGCAATACGGATGGAGTGGCAAGATCTTGTCTTGTTAAAATTTCGCTTAGCGCTTTAAATACTCTAGTTAAAAATGGCGTTTTAAAGGAAATAAAAAGGGAAGTTTATCGTTATAATTATTCTATTTCAGACAAAATTAGATCACCTTTAAATGAAGAGCAGCAGCAGGCTTTTGAACATATTAAAACAGGGCTTGATAAAAATATTGTCTATCTTTTATATGGCGTTACTGGCAGTGGTAAGACCAATGTTTATCTTGAAGTAATCGAGGAAGTTATAAAACGGGGTAAACAGGCTTTGATGTTAGTTCCAGAGATTTCTTTGACTCCCCAAATTTTAAAGCGTTTTGCTGAGCGCTTTTCTAATATTGCTGTTTTGCACAGTGGTCTTTCTGATGGAGAGAAATATGATGAATGGCGGAAAATAAAAGAGGGTAAGGTGGATATCGTCATTGGAGCAAGAAGTGCTGTTTTTGCACCACTTGAAAATCTTGGCGTCATTATCATGGACGAGGAACATTCAGCGACTTATAAACAAGAGAATAGTCCGCGTTATCATGCTTTAGATGTGGCTAAATGGCGAGCAAAGTATCATAATATTCCACTTATTTTAGGAAGTGCAACTCCTTCTTTGGAATCTTTTGCAAGAGCACACAAAGGAGTTTATCAACTACTTACTTTAACTAAACGTTATAATAATACTTTGCCAAAGATTGTTGTTATTGATCTAAACGAAGAATTTAAAAAAGCTAACAGTTATTTATCTAATCCTTTACTAGAGGCGATTAAAGATCGCATGTCAAAGAAAGAACAGTCGATTTTATTTCTAAATAGACGTGGCTATTCTTCTTATCTTTCCTGCAGTGACTGTGGTGATGTTATTAAATGTCCTAATTGTGATATTTCTTTAACCTTTCATAAAAGTTCTAATATGCTTCGCTGTCATTACTGTGGTTATGCTACTAAAAAGGAAGATATTTGTCCTAAATGTGGTGCTTTTTATAAAGAGTTTGGCATTGGTACAGAAAAGATTAAAGAAGAGTTAGAGGCAAAAATTCCTGGTATTAGAGTTTTAAGAATGGATGTTGATACGACAACAACTAAAAATGCTCATGAAAAAATTATTAAAGACTTTGCCTCTTTAAATTATGATTGTTTAGTAGGTACTCAGATGATTGCTAAAGGTCTTGATTTTCCTAATGTTACTTTTGTAGGGGTGGTAAATGCCGATATTTCTTTGAACTTGCCAGACTTTCGAGCTAGCGAAGTTACTTTTCAACTTTTAAACCAAGTTTCTGGAAGAAGTGGGCGAGGGAGTAAACAAGGTTTAGTCTACATTCAGACTTTTAACAAAGATCATTATGCTATAAGTTATGCCTTGACTAATGATTACTTAGGCTTTTATCATCAAGAGATGCAGATTAGAAAAAAACTAGCTTATCCGCCATTCTTTTACTTATGTGTGATAAGGATCATTGGTATTGATTACAATAAAACCTCACAAAAAGCTGGGGCCATCGCTAAATATTTAAAAAACACCTTAAATGTTA
>USBW01000028.1 GCA_900553045.1 uncultured Mycoplasmatota bacterium
TGAAATAAGCGAGGAATGAGATTTATGCTAGTATATGGTAAAAATAGTTGTGAAGAAGTTTTACTTCAAAATATGGAAAATGTGCAAAGAGTTTATTTAGATAGAAACTTTAAAGATAAAAAAATAATTTCTTTATTAGAAAAATTAAAATTTTATCCTATTTTTTATACTAAATATGAGTTAGACGAACTTGTTAATGCTAATCATCAAGGTATAATTGTAGACATTAGGGATTATGTTTATTGTGACCTTGATGAGATTATCAAAGAAAATGGTCTTCTTGTTATGCTTGATCATTTAGAAGATACACATAATTTTGGAGCGATTATCAGGACTTGTGAAGCAGCAGGAGTTGATGGAATAATTATTCCTAAAGATCGCAGTGTTAGAGTAAATTCTACAGTGATGAAGACAAGTAGTGGTGCTTGTGTTAATATGAAGATCGCTATGGTAACTAATCTAGTTCAAACTATTCATTACTTAAAGGATAAAGGTTATTGGATTGTAGCAAGTGACATGAATGGTATTGATTATACTTCAGTCGATTATCGTTCGGCTACTTGCTTGGTAATTGGTAATGAAGGTAGTGGCATTTCTGATTTGGTTAGAAAATCATCAGATTACATTGCATCGATCCCTATGAAAGGAAAAATTAATAGTTTAAATGCTTCAGTAGCAGCAGGTGTTTTTATCTATGAAGCAGTTAGACAAAGAAAGTAGGGAGAGTTTGAACTATAACTATGAAAATGATTATGAACTTATTTATCGCATTAGGGAAGAGAATGAAGATGAAGCTTTACAGGATATATTGCAGAAATACTTGCCAATTATCAAAAGTATAGCTTTTTCTTTGAAAGAAACATTTAATTATTTGTCTTTAGACGAAGAAGATTTAATTCAAGAAGGAAGAATTGCTTTAGTTGAAGCCGTTAGAACTTTTGATACAACTAAAGAAGTTCTTTTTTATACTTATGTAATTTTGTTAATTAGAAGATCAATGCTAAATTATGTACGATTTTTAAACGCTAAAAAAAATACAGTTATTAATTTTTCTTATGATTATTTGGATTATGAAAATTTCTTAATCGATGAAGTGAATCTTCCTGATAATTATGTTTTGGAAGAGGAGCTGTTTAACTATCTTACTGAGTTTAAAAACAGTTTAACATTTGAGGAAGCTTTAATTTTTGAAATGCGTTTTAATTCTTTTTCTTATGATGAGATAGCTAGTTTTTTAGAAATATCTAAAAAAAGAATTGACAATACGATGAACAAGATTAGGAAAAAGTTAAAAAAATATTTACTTGATTTTAGATTATTGATATAATGTTTATGATAGGTGGCGTGTTATTATGGGGAAAATATTATCGTTACGTGAATATATTGATGATTATGAAAATCAAGAAGAGTTTAAGGTTAGTACTTTTTGTCGCTTGATGCAGATTGTTTCTGATGCTATTGAGCAAGTTGATAGAAACTTAATAAGAATTAATTTAGATGATATCAAGGTGGATACTTCTAAAAAAGAGATTATTTTGCCAAGTCATCTTTTTAGCGATGATGATAACGAAAAAACAATAGCTGATCTTAATACTGGAATTAGTGTTATGGCTGATCGTAAATCTTCTAAAGAGCATAAAAGGGTAGCCTTTGCTCTGATGATTTTAGGTTGGTATTGTAATCCTGATCAATCTGCTGTTCTTAATGATATGGAAGTTTTAGACAATTTTGATACTTATATGGAAAAAGTACCTAATTGGCTTCAAGATTTCTTTGTCCAAATATTTCAGAATATGGATTATAATACGTCTTTTGGTGATTATTATCGCAGTCATTATACCGATAAGATTAAGGAAAATGTCAAAGAGGCTTTTGCTCCTTATAATTTGACTGACGAACAATTTCTTCGTGTCTGTTCTTTAGTGGTTAGGACAGCTAAACGTATGGCTGAGGAGGAGTTAGTAAATGAAGGATAATTTTAAAGATGGTGAGCAAAGAATATTAAATCAATTACCTAAAGCGATTGATTCGGTAAAAAGTCATTTTACTGGTATTTATGAAAATGTTGCTCAGGAAAGTAAAATCGATGATGGGAATGCTAGCTCTTTAGAGTATAAAGATGATAGTGGTGCTAATAATTTAGGAAGGGCTCGTATTTTAACTAAAGATAGTTACAAAGCACCTGTTTTAGAAGAACCAGAAGCTTTAGATGAAGAGCAAAAGGATTCATCTGGTTTTCATTATTTTCCATTTGATGACGGTAGGAGCGATACTAAAGGCGTGTCATTTGTTCTCATTTTAGTTGCAGTAATTGCCTTGGTTGCAATAGTAGCTATTGTGACAATGAGTGTTCTTAAGATGATTTATGGTTAAGACAATAATTAGATAACTAAAACTAATTATTGTTTTTCTTTGCTAAAAAACATTGGCAACATATGTTCGTCTGATATTGTCTGTTTAAATGTTTAGGTTTTTATTTGAGGACTATTGAGAAAAGATTATTGTTTTTGTTTATTTTTAGTTCTTTTTAAATAGTTTGATTAATCTTTATTAACGTGTTAGAATAGATTGTGTTATAGTTTAATTGGAGAGGATATTTTATGGCATTTTTAAAAAAATTATTTAATCATGAATATAAAGAATTAAAAAGATTTGAGGCAATTGCTGATCAGATCGAAGAAAAAAGTGAGGAGTATAGTAAGCTAAGTGATGAACAATTACAAGCTAAAACTAATGAGTTCCGTGAGTTGTTAAAAAATGGAGCGACTTTAGATGATATTGTAGTCGATGCTTTTGCAACTGCAAGAGAAGCTTGCTATCGTGTAATTGGCGAGAAGCCTTATTATGTTCAATTGTTAGGTGGTCTTGCTTTGCATTATGGTAATATTGCTGAGATGAAAACTGGTGAAGGTAAAACTTTGACTAGTGTTTTACCTGCCTATTTAAATGCTTTAACTGGTGAAGGAGTACATATTGTAACTGTCAACGAATATTTGTCTAGTCGTGATGCTTCATGGATGGGTCAGATTCATAAGTTCTTAGGTTTGACAGTTGGTTTGAATTCTCGTGAGTTAACACCTAAAGAAAAGCAAGAACAATATAATTGTGACATTTTATATACTACGAATAATGAACTTGGCTTTGATTATTTACGTGATAATATGGCTGTTAGAAAAGAAGATTGTGTTCAGCGTGGCTTAAATTATGCAATTATTGATGAGGTTGATTCGATTTTAATTGATGAGGCACGTACTCCATTAATTATTTCTGGTGGTTTTCTTGAAAGTAAGAACTTGTATATTGATGCTGATCGCTTTGCTAAAAGTTTGAATAAGGATGATTTTACTTATGATGAAAAAGATAAAAGAGTAAATCTAACTTCTGAGGGAATGAAAAAAGCGGAAGATTATTTTCATTTAAATAATCTTTATGATGTCAACAACACTACTTTAGTTCATTTTATAAATCAGGCTTTGCAAGCAAATTATTCAATGAAAAAAGATTTTGATTATGTAGTTGAAGATGGTCAGATTGTGATTGTCGATCAATTTACAGGTCGTTTAATGCACGGAAGAGCTTTTAGTGAGGGGCTTCATCAGGCTATTGAAGCTAAAGAAGGTGTGCAAATTCGCCAAGAAACCAAGACATTGGCCACAATTACGTTCCAAAATTTGTTTAGAATGTACAAAAAGTTATCAGGAATGACAGGTACAGCTAAGACAGAAGAGGAAGAATTTAGAGAAATTTATAATATGTTTGTTATAACTATACCTACGAATAAGCCAGTTATTAGAGAGGATATGGCTGATCTTATCTATGCTAATAAGAAGGCAAAGTTTAAGGCTATTGTTGATGAAATAGAAAAGCGTCATAAGCTTGGTCAACCAATTCTAGTTGGTACAATTGCTATTGAAACTAGTGAGGAGCTATCAGAGCTTTTAAATAAGCGTCACATTCCTCATGAAGTTTTAAATGCTAAAAATCATGCTCGTGAGGCGGAAATTATTAAGAATGCTGGAGAGAAAGGTGCTGTTACAATTGCGACTAACATGGCTGGTCGTGGTACGGATATTAAATTGGGGGAAGGAGTTAAAGAACTTGGCGGTTTATGTGTTATTGGAACAGAGCGTCATGAGTCACGAAGAATAGATAATCAGTTACGTGGACGTTCTGGCCGTCAAGGCGATCCTGGCTTTTCGCAGTTTTATATTGCGATGGATGACGAGTTGATGATTCGTTTTGGTTCTGAACGTATTAAAATGCTTTTACAAAGTACTGGTTTAGAAGATGAGATGGCTATTCGTAGCAGTATTTTCTCACGTGCTGTGGCTTCTGCTCAAAAAAGAGTTGAAGGTAATAACTATGATAGACGTAAGTCAGTTTTACAATATGATGATGTTATGAGTAGTCAAAGACAAATCATTTATAAAAGAAGAAGTGATATATTAAATAGTGAGTCAATTCATGAGGAAGTATTGAAGTCTATCTACAATAGTATTGCTGATTTAGTAGAAGCTCATCTTGATGAGAAAGAGCATCTTTCTTCTGATGGATTAGAAAAAGTGTTAGAATATATTAATAAAAATTTACTTAAAAATACTTTAAATAAAGATGATTTCAAGGATAAAAGTGTTGATGATGTAATTGAAGGAATTTACACTAAAGTAGTAGGAGAATATGAGAAAAAAGTAGAAGAGATTCCAGTTGAGATCAGAAACGAGTTTGAAAAAGTCATAACTTTAAATGTGATTGACAAGTTCTGGACTGAACATATCAATACGATGTCTCATTTGCTTGAAGGTATTACGTTACGTCAATATGCTCAAGATAATCCTCTTCGTGCGTATACCCAAGAAGGATATGAATTATTTGATAGAATGCTTCAAAATATTGATCAAAATGTAACTTTATATCTTCTTCGCGCGGAAATAAGACAAAATATTGAAAGAAAAGAAGTTGCTAAAAATAAAGTTACTAATGATAGTTCTGAACCATTAAAAAAAGCACCTGTGAAAAGTAAGAAAAAAGTTGGACGAAATGATCCTTGTCCATGCGGCTCAGGGAAAAAGTATAAACAATGCTGTGGCAAGTAGTAGGAAATATAAGGGTTTGCGAGGATTTTGACCACGCGAATTTATGCCGAAAACTGCATTTTGACCACATTTTGACCACAGAATTTTGAATTGTGGTCAAAGATTACTCAATGAATGTGAATAGATGTAATAAGGATGTTATCAAACGATGACATCTTTTTTGTTTGCTCACAGGAAGGAGTAGAAGTATGGTCAGTGTTAGAAAGAGAGGAAAGGTTTACGAGTATAGGTTTAGCATTACCCCAATTGATGGAGTAAGGAAATGGATTCAGAAGTCGGGATTTAAAACTAGACAAGAGGCATTGCAACAAGGAGCCCTTGCTTATAATGAGTACTATAGGGTTGGACGAGTTCAAAAGCAGAAGAATATGTCCTATTCGGATTTTTTAGATTATTGGATAGATACTTATTGTAATTTTAATCTGAAGTATTCTACTATAGTAACTTATCTTAATATTATTAAGAACTATCTAAAACCAAGACTTGGTATGTATAGTCTTTCTCAAATTGATGCACAGATGCTACAGGAGTTTATAAATGATATTTATGTAGAGAAGCATTTATCAAAATGGTATTTGAAAGGAATTTTAAAAGCGATTAAGGGTTCGCTTAGATATGCCTGTTATGATGTTAATTTTATTAATGAAAATCCAGCAGAGAGGGTTCATATTCCAAGATATGAAGTAGTATCTGGTGATCCGGCTCATATTTTTACACAAGAAGAGATTGAAAGAATTTTAGCTAGATTTAGTGATGTTCATCATGTTTATTATGCTTTTCTTACTGCATATTACACTGGCTTAAGGGTATCCGAGGTATTTGGACTTACATGGGATTGTATTGATTTTGAGAGAAAGACTTTAACAGTAAACAAGAACATAATAAAGAAGAATAGGGATGGTAAGCCAAAGAAGTATAGTATTTCTAAAGGTCACTCAGTTGAGGTTTGGTTTTATGGAACATGTAAGAATCCTCAGAGCAATCGTACAATATCTATAGGTGATACTCTAGTTAAGGCATTAAAGCAATACAAGAATGAGCAAGAGGAGTATAAACAATTTTATGGTGATGCATATCTTAAGCATTATGAAAAGAAGATTCTTAATGAATATACTAAAAGGGAAGAGATTAAGATAGTAGATGCTAAAGCTGAGTTGGATATCAATTTACCTGAAGCAGAATTAGTTTTTGTTAAACCGAATGGTCAATTTAGAGGTACTGAGACAGTAAGGCATGCATTTAAAGTAATCAATTATGAATTAGGTATTAAGTGTCGTTTCCATGATTTCAGAGACACACATGCAACAAGATTGATTGAGCAAGGAGCTGATATTAAAGCTGTTTCCAAAAGATTAGGTCATTCAACAATTCAAACTACGTACAATATTTATGTTAGAGTTACTTCTAAGATGGAAACTGATACAGTCGATAGATTTGAGAATTACACTAATTCATTAAGTATTCCTAAAACTAAAGAAAATGATTTTTTTGATTAAAATATGATTTTTTAGAATTTTTTTCGTATATTAATATGACAGTTGAAAGACTGTTGGATATTTGCAGCGTAGATTTTTACAACTAGATACGTGACACATTATGTGCAGTCTACATTATAGTAGCAGGCCTACACGTTAAACGCACTAATACTAATACTAATAATAAAAGCATTAATATTAAAAAGAAAACTCATAAAAAGAGAAATAGAAAAGAAACATAAGAATTAAAGATAAATAAAGACAATCAAAATAGAAAGGATTGATTCTCATGAAATCACACTGGATTGTTAAAATGAAAAATCCATTAAACGGTACAAGCCTTGCCATTTATGATGATGGACGTGTTTATGTTGATAAAACAGGACCTTTTATAGGGACTTTGAAAACTAGGTTTTTGAAGAAAATTAAGATTTATATACAAGAATACGTTCATTATATGAAGAGATATGGGTATGAAATTCAAGATAGACGTGGTTTCATAACAAAGTTCTGGGACGACAGTACAAAGAAACGTGATGATCTTACTGTTAAAGGCTGGCCGTATGATAGAGAAACTGCTGAAATCCTTATCAAAAGTAATTCTTACCGAGAATTAAAGGTAGAAGAACAAGAACTATATGCGTTAATGTATAAATGGTTGGATTCACCTTATAT
The DNA here is from genome assembly GCA_900553045.1 of uncultured Mycoplasmatota bacterium. Classification (GTDB taxonomy): domain Bacteria; phylum Bacillota_I; class Bacilli_A; order RF39; family UBA660; genus UMGS1572. The sequence continues at coordinate 7,244 of USBW01000028.1, forward strand.
TGACTAAATTTCGGATCCGTACTAGAAGCTTAGCTTGAGGCGGTGGATCCAGTGTAGCTTGCAAGAGAGAATGTTATCGGTTTTACTTAATCTTATTTTCAAGAACAATACCTAGTATTATTTATTCTTTTATATGGATTTTTAGTGCAACGAAGCATGGGTTGCCTTTTCTAATGTCTTCACAATGTGCTGGAGTTATTCATAATATTTATAACTTGTTCTACTTCTGTTGATTATTAAATAGTTTTAAGTTATTTAAATATTAAAGGAGTAGAAAGATGAATAGATACAAAGATACATTGATAAAAGATAAAACGCTTCCACCACATAATTTCATTACACTTGAACTAGTTAAAAGAAAGTTTATAAGCAGTGAATCTGATTTTGATTTATACCTGT
>USBW01000029.1 GCA_900553045.1 uncultured Mycoplasmatota bacterium
TTGTCAGAAATAAGTAAAAAATATAACAAAGATGATTGTAGTTCGATAGATTTTGCCTTTCAAGAATACTATAATAAAAAATATAATTCTAAATTATCAAAAATCTCAAGTTTTGTCCCTAGTATTCTACCTGAGTTAGGATCCACAAGCGAAAAAACATTTGCTCAGGCATATGAGAATTTTAAGGGAGCGAAAACGTATTGCTATAAAAATCCTATAAAGAAAATGGATGCTGAGCTTAAAAAATATTTACAAACAATGTGTAATATGAAAGATATTGATAAGTAGTAAAATGTAATTTTAGTAATGTGTATTATATTGTTAAATCTAGTAGTGACTGGTGCATTTGCATATCAATATATCTTTTAAATTCTTAGAGTTTTATTGCGGTTTTTAGTACTATGGAAAAATGCGTTACTAGCTAAATGATTGACAAACTTAATTGTCAGTTTCAGACTGTTACAAATAAATTTGTTTATATAATTTAGATTTTTTAAAGACCTGTGTAATTTCCATTAAAAAAACAAATAAGTAAAAATATATTTACCTATTTGTCATCAGTATAGACTATCAGTTCTAACTATAACTGATAGCTTTTTTTAAAGGTTTAAGATGAATTTTTTATTATTTTGTAATCTTTCGTCATCTGGTTTAATCGCTAGAGCTTTATTAATATTTTCTAGTGCTTCTTCTTTTTTACCTAGATTATAGTAACTGATAGCTAATAAGTCATAGACTGTCTCGTTCCAGCTAAAGGTTTCATTAATATAACATTTATGATTGGTCGTAATTTTCAAAGCTTCATTGCAATATTTGATAACATCTAAATTATTCCCTAAACGATATTCTAATAATGCACGTTCAATATAGCCGTCTCTGGTGTCACTTGCTTCAAGGATTGCTTTATCGAGCCATAATCTTGCTTCATCATATTGTTCTAAATTAGTGTAGCATCTAGCAATAAAACGCATGGAGGCAGCTCGCTCTAAATTCCAAGTAGCACTTTTTAAAGTCAAATGCTTTTTCAAAGTATCAATTGCTTCCTGCCATTTGCCATAGTACATATATTCTCTTCCTAAGTAGTGCATATTCCGATCGTTTTCAGGATCTTCTTTAACGGATAACTCAAGTAGTGGCAAATAAGAACCACGAGATTTTAAAGGGTCGGGGTAGTGGTTTAAAGTAATTTCATCAGTATAGATCTTCTTTTCTTCTTCCGTAGTATTAACTAAAATTTCATGGACGGGGTTTTTCCAGATATAACAATCTCTTTTGTGGATTTTCTCTATATAAAAGTTTACAAGGGGTTTATTATCTTTATCTAAGCTCCAATTATAATTATAGGCAAGACGATTAATATCATTATTTTGCCAAAGCTCTTCTAATTTTTTACGCCAACCAGGTATAAAAACTTCATCTAAATCAGTACAAACACAAATATCAGTATCTTCATCAACCAATTTTAATGATTCATTTCTTGCAACATCAAACCTCCAAGGTTTTATCTCTTTTATTGTGACAAAGGCACCATTTTCTTTTAAAAGTTTTACAGTATCATCACTAGAACCAGTATCTAAAACTACAATTTTATCAGCTTCTTTCATAGAATCGCACCATCTTTTGACAAACTTCGCTTCATTTTTACTGATTGCATAGACGCATACTTTAAGATTTTTCTTTTCCATCTTTACTCCTTTCACTATATGTTATGTAAAAAAGATCACAGTAGAAGCAACTAATATAACTCTTTTCTTTAAAAATATTTTAAATTGCTTTAAATTATTTTTATTTGATGCTATACTTATAATGGTGAAGACAGATGAGTAAAATTATGAAAAATTTATCGTTTATATTAGTATTATTAGGAATTTTATCATTAGCGACTGGTGTTACTTTTTCCCTTTTTACCTCAAATAAAGAAAGTGAAGAAGTTCAAGTAATTAAATCAGGAATTGTCCAACTAACTTTACAAGAAGATGGTAGTTTTAATATTACTGATGCTAATCAAATGACTGATGAAGAAGGTTTTTTACAAGAGAATTATCATGATTTTACGATTACTAATACTGGTGATGCTGATGCTAGCTATGAGATCTTTTTATTAGATGATCCAGATAGTATTGTTGATTATGAAGGTAAAGTATTAGATGCTAGTTATATAAGAGTAGGTCTTGAAGTAGATGGTGAAAGGAAACAAGTGGTCAATCTAAAAGATGTTAACCGTCTTATTTATACTGGCACTTTAGCTAAGAAGAATAAAAGTGATTTTAGACTTCGCCTTTGGCTTGATTTTACTAATTTAACGGATGATGAAATAAGTTCTTTAGAAGGATATAATATCTTTTTAAAGATGAAGGTTGAAGCTTCTCAAGTATTTACTGATGCAATTTAAGGAGATAATAAAATGGACGAGAAAAAAAGAATAGATACTTTAGTTGACTTATTAAATCAATATAATTATGAATATTATATGTTGGATAAACCTTCAGTAAGCGATCAAGAATACGATCGATTAATGCAAGAGCTTATTACCTTAGAAAATAAATATCCTGCATATAAAAGAAAAGATACGCCAACTGAAAGAGTAGGCGGAACAGTTGTTTCTTCTTTTCCTAAAGTTCGTCACCGTTTGCCAATGTTATCACTTGGTAATGTTTTTAACGAAGATGAGATCATTAGATTTGATGAACGAATCAGAAAAGAAGGTTTTAATCCGACATATGTCTGTGAGTTAAAAATAGATGGGCTTGCTATAAGTTTGATTTATGAAAATGGTCTTTTGGTAAAAGGGGTTACTCGTGGTGACGGAGTAGTTGGTGAAGATATTACTAATAATGTTAAAACCATTAAAACTGTTCCTTTAAAATTAAAAGAAGATGTGTCAATTGAGGTTCGTGGTGAGATCTATATCGATAAAGCTGATCTTGCAAGAATTAATGCTGAAAGAGCTCAAGAGGGTTTAGAACTTTACCAGAACTGTCGTAATTTGGCCGCTGGATCAGTAAGACAATTAAATTCTAAAATTACAGCATCGCGCAATTTAAAAACTTTTATTTATCATCTTCCTAATCCTTTAGATTACAACATTTATCGTCATGAAGATGTCCTAACTTATTTTGAAGAATTAGGTTTGCGTGTTAATCCTTTAAGAAGAGTTTGTAAATCTGTTGATGGTATCTTAGAGTACATTAGAGAAATGACTTTAAAAAGAGATAGTCTTCCTTATGATATTGATGGAATTGTCATTAAAGTTAATGATATTAAAATGCAAGATGCTTTAGGGTATACAGCTAAAACTCCTAAATGGGCTACTGCTTATAAATTTCCAGCTTTAGAAGTGACAACTAGACTTAAAGATATTATTTTTACAGTTGGAAGAACTGGTAAGATCACCCCTAATGCCATCTTAGAGCCAGTAAGAGTAGCGGGTTCAACTGTATCGCGTGCTACTTTGCACAATGAAGATTTTGTTAAAGAAAAAGATATTAGAATTGGTGATTATGTTGTCATTAGAAAAGCAGGAGATGTCATTCCAGAAGTAGTGTCAGTAGTTAGTGAAAGAAGAGATCCTAACTCTTCAAGTTTCGAGATGATAAGCAATTGCCCTGTCTGCGGAAGTCCTTTAGTAAGAAGGAAGGATGAAGCTAATCATTACTGTGAAAATCCTCTGTGTGATGCTAAAAACATTGAAAAATTAATTCATTTTGTCAGTCGTAAAGCCATGAACATTGATGGTTTTGGTGAAAGAATAATCGAAGATTTCTATAATTTTGGCTATCTTAAAGATATAGTTAGTTTCTATGATCTTTATAAATATAAAGATGAACTGATGGAACTTGAAGGTTTTGGCGAGAAAAAAGTAACTAATCTTTTAGAAGCTATTGAAAACTCTAAAAATAATTCTTACGAAAGATTACTATTCGGTTTAGGTATTCGTCATTTTGGAGAAAAAAGTGCTAAGATCGTTGCTGAACATTTTCCTAACATTGATCTATTAGAAAAGGCAACATTAGAAGATATGTTAGCTATCTATGATATCGGGGAAGTAATGGCTATATCGATCATTGATTATTTTAAAGATCCTAAACATCTTTCTTTAATTGAAGAATTAAAAGAACATGGAGTCAATATGCAGTACTTAGGAAAGCCGGTAGAGAAAGATGCTAATTTTAGTGATAAAAAATTTGTAATGACTGGGACAATCTCTTTTATAACTAGAGATGCTTTAAAAGAGTTGATCACTTCTTTGGGCGGTAAATTCTCTGATAGTGTCAGTAAAAATACTGATGTAGTAATAGTAGGAGATAATCCTGGCAGCAAATATGATAAAGCTTTAAAATTAGGGGTAGAAATTTGGAATGAAGAAGAATTAAAAGAGAAGTTAGGTGATAATCTTGAAAAAAATAGGTAATAGAGCTTTTACTCTTGTTGAACTATTGGCAGTAATAGCCCTTCTTGCTTTAATTGGTTTAATTGTCATGCCTAATATTTTTTCAGCAATTGCTTCTAGTAATGTTAAAAAGTATGAGAGTGTAGAATTAGAGCTTAAAAATACTTTACAGATGTACAATGTTGATAAGCAGGAAGATATTTGGACGACTAATAATACTTATCGACCAACGTTGAGCGATTTAAAAGATGTCAATGAAAATTTAGATACTTTAGATTGTACAGTTTCTTTATTAGAAATCGATCGTTCAACTGGTGGATACCAATATAAAGTTTGTATTAGTTGTGGTGATGATTATAAAAGCGACGATGCTTATTGTAATTGGTAAAAACATATTTTAAATATGTTTTTATTTACAGATATTTAAGAAGTTTTTTGTTTCTTTTTTAAATATAATTTTCTTTTTTATAGTCTTATGTTAAAATAGATTTATCTCGTGATAAAAGGGTGAAGTAGTAATGGAAGATTTTATTAATAGTTTCGGGGTTAAAAATTTAGTTATTGTTGGCGGTGTTTTTTTAGTAGTTATTTTGGCTTTGATTGTTTTAGTATTCTTTGAAAAACGTTCTAAGAAGGGTAAGAACGATTTAGACTTCTACGACGATAGTAAGAGTGATTTTGAGGATGATACTGAAGTTTTAGAAGATGCTTCTTTTAATGAATCAAAAGAAGAGAAGTTAGAGGTAAAACCTTTAAGTGAAAATTTGTCTTTTTCACCAAAGGAAGAGCCAGTAGTTGCAAGTAGAGATTTGCCAAAAGAAAAGGAAGCTCCTCTTTTAGAAGAGTCAGTAGCAACAGTAACTGAGAAACAGGATATCTTAGAAGAAAAAGAGTCGGACAATATGACTCAAACAGCTGTTGATACTAATAATTATGTTAATAATGAAAAACCTCGTCCAGTGGTCACTAGTCCAATATTTATAACTCGTCCAGAGCCAGTTAAGAAGGAAGAAGATACTTCTTACAAACCAAAAAGAGAAGTATTCAGTTCTGTTTATTCGACTAGTCCAACTTTAAAGAAGGATGCCCCAACAGAAGTTTTACATATCGAAAAAGAAGTAGAACCTTGGAAAACTGCTTCTTTGAAGAATACTGTTGATGTTGATGCTGAAGCTGATGTTGAAGCTGATAAGATGTTTGATAATTTAGAAAGTCATGCTGATATTAGTTCTAATATTGATGTTGAACCAAAGACTGATTTTTCTAAATTATCAAGAGTTAAAAATAATGATGTGGTTTATGAGGATGAAAGTAAAAAGGACGCTAAGAAAGTTTTAGAAGAAGTTACTAGAAAACTTATGGAAGAAGAACCAGAACTTGAAGGCCCAACGCAATTTGAGCTTGAGCAGGAAGAACGTTCAGTAATTAGTTACGATGAACTTAAGAAAATCAATTATAATGTTGATGAAGTTAATGATAATTTATTACTTGATGAGGGTAATGAACCAATTACGATCGATGAGCTTTATAAAAGACATTTGGAAGAGCAGGATAAGGCTTTAAAAACAGCAGGTAATAAGATAGATAATCCTGTTTTTGTGCAGGAAGAAGTACCAGAGGAAGCTTTGTTTGTTCATGAAGAATTAATGAAAAAAGAAGAGGTTTTACAAGCAAGTCCTAAAGAGCTTGTTAATAATTATGTAAGTGGTACTACTACTGATGATTCTAAGAAGTTCCATAACTCTTTAGTTATTTCGCCAGTTTTTGGGGTATGGCAAAATAAAGATTTAGTTCGAGAAGAACAAGAAGAAAAAGAAGATTTGGGTGAACTTTTGTCTTTTCCTAAAGAACTTGACAAAGATAAAAATATATTAGATAATTTTGATACTTATGATTTTGCAGTTGATCATGAGCATTTGAGTGATATTGATGTAGAAATTAAAAAGACCGAAACATTTTTACATGAGCTTAAAAAATTAAAGAATAAACTTGATTGATAATTTGAGGGGGATAAATTATGACAGTAGGTATTTGCACGTTAGGTTGCAAAGTTAATTTGTATGAAAGTATGTATTTAACTAGTAGATTACGTGAGGAAGGATTTGAAATCCGTGATTTTAGCGAAGTATGCGATGTTTATATTATTAATACGTGTACTGTTACTAATAATTCAGATGCTAAAAGTCGTAAGATGATTCACAGTGCCAAAGCTAAAAATCCTAAGGCCTGTTTAGTCGTCTGTGGTTGTTTTGTAGAAAGTGCTAATAGAGATAAGAATAGTAATTTTGATTTTTCTATTTGTAATGTCGTTGTAGGAAATAGAAATAAAGATAAGATTCCTATGTATATAAAAGAATTTTTTAAAACCGGTAAAAATATTGTTGATTTAGAGGATGTTCGTGAAGCTTCTTTTACTGATATGTTCATTAATGAAGCTGCCGGAAAGACCAGAGCATTTGTTAAAATTCAAGATGGTTGTGAAAATTTCTGCAGTTATTGTATCATTCCTTTTGTAAGAGGAAAGTGCCGTTCCAAAGCTAAAGATAAGGTTATTTTTGAAATTACAGAATTAGTAAGACGTGGCTATAAGGAGATTGTTTTAACAGGAATTCATACTGGTAATTACGGAAGTGATATTGGGACTAATTTTGCTAGTTTGCTAAAAGAGATTTTAACAATTCCTAACTTAGAAAGAGTAAGAATATCTTCTATTGAAATTACAGAGTTAGATGAGGAGTTCTTCGAGCTTTTAAAAAATCCTAAGATCTGTAATCATTTGCATATTCCTTTACAAAGTGGCAGTGATAAGGTTTTAAAATTGATGAATCGTAAATATGATACTAAAATGTTTTTAAATAAAATTAAAAGAATTAGAGCGATCCGTCCTGATATTTCACTGACTACTGATGTAATTGTCGGCTTTCCAATGGAGGAAGATGACGATTTCTTAGATTGTTTGAAATTTATTAGAAAAGTTAATTTTTCTAAAGTTCATGTTTTTCCATATTCGATGCGTAATGGAACGAAGGCTGCTGGAATGCGTCAGGTCGATGGCAAGATAAAGAAGGAACGTGTACAAGAATTATTAGAGTTATCTGAAGATTTGGAGCGTTCTTATTATGAAAGCTTTATTGGCAAGACCGAGAAGGTTTTAATTGAAAAGGTCGAAGAAGGAATTGCCTATGGCCATACTTCTAATTATTTATATTTAAAACTAAAAGGAAACTACCAAAAGAATAATATTTA
>USBW01000030.1 GCA_900553045.1 uncultured Mycoplasmatota bacterium
ATTTCCAATAGAAATGTCATAATTTGGAAGTTAAAACTATACTTTACTTATAAAATTTAAAAAGGCAATATAAAAACCAGTTAAGTTTAATTTAACTGGTTACTCTTTATCATTTTTTTTAATTGTTATTACAAATTGATAATCTTTATCTAAATCGTATTCTTCAGCTTCGACATCAAAGCCAAATTTCTTAGTATTTTGAATAGCTTGACGAACATTATTAATAGCAAAACGCAAATCATAAATACTATTTTCTTTAGCGGTTTCAGTCGCATTAAGATTAGGAATATTAGGATATACTAAATCTTTAGAATCTCTTGGTTCTTCACTAGGACCTGGTTCTTTTGTTTCTAAAGGCGTCTCTTGTTCAAAGGAAGTTTGGACAAACTGATCATTATCCATTCTTAAACTTTCAAAAATATTGGGATTGAACTTCGGAACTTGTGCAACTTCTGGAGTAGGTGGAAGAGGGTTTTCAACAACTGGTGCCTGAACTTGATTCTGTAAAGAAATTGGCTCAACATTTGGTATAACTACTGAAGGATGAGGTTCTTCTATTGTTATCTCAGGAGTTTTTACTTCAGTTGGTTCTTGAGCTTGAGCAAAGTTAAAACTTGGAGTAGGCTCTGTCCCATTTATTAAATTGTCTAACATTTTCTCATCCGAAATTGGACCATTAATAGGCTTAGTTGGTGCATCAAAACTAGTACTAGATTTATTTTCCATATTTTTGATTTCTTCGTCAAGTTGTCTTACTGTCATGCGATTTTGAATTATTTTTTCGACTAATTCTTTTTGTTTATTCTTATCAGCAACATTAAGAAGACTTCTTGCGTGCCGTTCAGATATTTGACCATTTAACAAAGCTACCTGAACTGATTCGTCAAGATTTAAAAGACGAAGTTTATTAGCAATAGCCGACTGTGATTTACCTAGATTTTCTGCTAGCTCTTCCTGTGTTATATTATCTAATTTTAAAATAGTCTGATAAGTTCTTGCTTCTTCAATAGGAGATAAATCCCTTCTTTGTAAATTTTCTAAAAGAGCCACTTTAGCAGCTTCTTTATTATCAATATCTCTTATTAAAGCAGGAATGGTAGTCTTTCCTGCTAGTTGGGAGGCTCTATAACGACGCTCTCCAGCAATTATTTCAAATTTATCGCCAATTTTACGAACAATAATAGGTTGAATAACTCCATGAGTCTTAATTGATTGAGCAAGCTCTTGTAAAGCTTCATCATCAAAGATCTCCCTTGGTTGAAAACGATTAGGCATAATATCCGTAAGTGGTATTTCAAAAATTTCCTTTTCTAAGTTCATAGTAAAATCCCTACTTTCTATTCTTTTTACAATAACCCTATTTTCATTATAAAAGAAAAATTCAGTTTTTACAATGAATTTTTTAAATTTATATAAAAATAAAGGGCAATAACTGAATTTTTATTTTACAGAGGACTCTTTTTAATCTGGGCAAAAGGGCGAGGATATTTACTGCTAGTTGGCTTTACTTTTTTAAAATTTAATAACGTTCTTTTGCTATTTTCCTTAGGAAGATAAAACTCCTCTTTATTAATAAGTTTTAAACCTAACTCTTTTTCTAAAATCTCTAAATGGTCTAACTCTTCATTTATTTCTGCTTTATAAAGAATTATTTGCCCATCTTTCTTTAAGGCTCTAACAGCCATTTCTAAAAGAATACTTGTCTTGGCAACTGCTCGAGAGGTTATGAGATCAAACTTTTCGACATTTTGAGATGCGTAGTCTTCCATACGAGCATGAATAGCTACGATATCTTTTAAATTTAAGGCTTTTATAACGAGATTTAAAAATTTAACCCTTTTTTCTAAAGCTTCAATTAAAACTATCTTTAAATTAGGAAAAACTATTTTTAAAACTATGCCAGGAAGTCCTGCGCCAGTACCAACATCACATAAATTAAGAGCTTTAGTTAAGTCTTGTTCTTTGCAAATTGTTAATGAATCATAAAAGTGTTTCAAATAAACTTCTTCTTGAACTACTATTCTAGTTAAATTAACTTTGTTATTATATTCAATCATCAGTTTATAATACTCTTCTAATTGGCAAAGCATTGTTTCTGTTAAATTTATTCCTAGTTTACTTACTTCTATAATAAACTCTTCTTTAGTCATTAAAAGCTTTAGCCTCCTTTTTTAAATAAATATTTAAAATAGCAATATCAGCAGGATTAACTCCACTGATACGCATAGCTTGACCTAGTGAAGTTGGGCGAATTTTTTCTAATTTTTCTCTTGCTTCCAAAGCTAAATTATTAATATTTTGATAGTCAAGATCTTCAGGTATTTTAATATTTTCAAAGCTGGTCATTCTTTCAGCTTCTTTTTCTTCTTTTTTGATATAGCCTTCATATTTAATATTAATTTCAACTTCTTCTTTTATTTCATCACTAAATGGTAAATCAATAAAGCGTTCTAAAGAAGCTATGGTTATTTCTGGTCTTTTTAATAGATCTTTAAAAGAGATTCGATCTTTTAAAATTGTACTTCCTCTTTGTGTTAAAAAAGCATTGACTTCTTCTTTAGGAGTAAGATAGTTTTCTTGTAAAAGGTTAGTAAGAGCTGTTAAATCTTCTTTCTTTTTTTGAAAAATCTGATATTGTTCAGAACTTAATAAACCTATTTCTTTGCCGTACTCTGATAATCTTAAGTCCGCATTGTCATTTCTTAGTAAAAGTCGGTACTCGGAACGTGAGGTTAAAAGGCGATATGGTTCATCTGTTCCTTTAGTAACTAAATCATCAATTAAAACACCAATATAAGCTTCGTTACGTTTTAAGATAAAAGGTGGTCTTGCTTGTAAAAATTCATCATATCTGATGACAGCTGGCTGGATTATTATATTATATCGAATTATTTAACACATTTTTACTGAGTTCTCAGCTCTGCTCCCATCTTCTTCTGCAGCTTCTTCATAACCTGATGTACCATTAATTTGGCCAGCAGTATAAAGATTTTTGATGATTTTGGTCTCTAGAGTTTGTTTTAAATCTAGCGGATCAATGGCATCATACTCAATTGCATAAGCATATTTGATGATTTGCGCATTTTCAAGTCCAGGTAAAGTTTTAACCATCGCTTCCTGAATATCTTCTGGCATCGAGGTAGAAAAACCCTGTAGATAGATATCATCATAATATCTACTTTCAGGCTCTAAAAAAAGCTGATGACGTTCTTTATCTTTAAAACGAACTAATTTTGTCTCAATAGAAGGACAATACCTTGGGCCGACACCACTGACATAACCGCCATACATGCTAGATTTATCTAAGTTTTCTAAAATTAATTTATGAGTATTTTCATTAGTGTAAATTAAATAACAATCCTCTTGATTAGCTACATCATAATATTTTTTATTAAGATGAGAAAAGCTTAAAAACTTATCATCTCCTGGTTGAATGAGAGTTTTTGTAAAATCAATACTATCCTTTTTGATTCTTGGAGGAGTTCCTGTTTTAAGACGCTGAATTTTAAAGCCTAACTCTTGTAATTTATCACTTAAATGTAAAGATGGCTCTTCGCCATGAGGACCACTTGATTCTTTTTTACTACCGATTAAGATAGTCCCTTTTAAGTAAGTTCCTGTTGTTAAAATTACTTTAAGAGCAGTAATTTTCGTCTTATCTTTTAAAATTACCCCTTTAACTGTCTTATCTTCGATTATTAAATCTTCGACCATACCTTCGAGAATAGTTAAGTTAGCTTGAGATTTTAAAGTTTCTAGCATTTTTTTAGGATAGATAACTTTGTCAATCTGAGCACGTAAGGCTTGAACTGCTGGACCCTTCTTAGTATTTAGTTTTTTTATTTGCAGAAGAGATTTATCAGTATTCTTGCCCATTTCACCACCTAAAGCATCAATTTCTCTTACAACGATTCCCTTGGCTGGACCCCCAATTGAAGGGTTACAAGGAGTATCGGCAATATTTTCTATTCTACCTGTTATTAATAAAGTTTTATGGCCAAGACGAGCAGTCGCTAAAGATGCTTCACATCCTGCATGACCACCACCTACTACAATTACTTCATAATTCATTTTTATCACCTTCTTATTTTCCGACACAGAAATTCTTGAAAATATGATCTAATAATTCTTCTGTATAAGTTTCGCCAATTATTTCTCCTAAGATTTGAAAAATCTCTTTTAAATCGATTTCTAACATATCAATTGGTAAATTATTATCAAGTCCTTTTTCAATGGAAGATAATAAACTGTTAGCTTCTTCTAGACGATTTAACTGCTCAAGATTAGAAACATAAGTAAAATCTTTGGTCTTGATCTTATTTAAGTCAAACATTTTTTTGATCACGGCTGTTAACTCTTTAAGACCATCGCTAGATATTGTCGAAGTTGTAACAAGATTAAAATCTTCTTCAACATTAGGAAGTACGATCTTCTTTGGTAAATCATTTTTGTTAAGAACGATAATTCGTTTTTTATCTTTTGTTAGATCAAGTAACTCATAATCTTCTTTAGTAAGAGCTTCATTCTGATTTAAAACGAGTAAAATCAAATCTGCCGCCTCAATACTTTGGATTGATTTTTCAACTCCTATTTTTTCTACCTGATCACTTGTTTTTCTAATACCAGCTGCATCCATTAAATTAAGACGCAAACCGTCAAAATAAATTGAGGCTTCTACTAAGTCTCTAGTTGTTCCTGGAATATCGGTAACGATCGCTTTTTCTTCTCCTAAAAGTTTATTTAAAATACTGCTTTTACCAACATTTGGGCGCCCAATTATCGCTACATTGATCCCGTCTTTAATAACTTTAGAATTTTTAGAGTTAGTAATTATTTCTTGTAAGTCTTTTTTTAAAGGCTCTAAAAGATCTTTGATCTTTTGAGTGGTCACTACTTCAATATCCTGATACTCTGGAAAATCGATATTGACTTCAATATTGCTAATAATATCGATGATCTTTGCACGTAAAAGACGAATCTTCTCTTTAGTGCTACCTTTTAAATTAGCCATCGCAAGTTTAATTCCTTCCTCACTTGAGACCTTTATCAAGTCCATCACTGCTGAAGCTTCTGTTAAATCGATTCGGCCATTTAAAAATGCGCGTTTAGTAAATTCACCAGGTTCTGCTAATCTGGCGCCATTTTTAAGCAAAAGCTCTAGAATTTTTTTAGTTGTAGCAATTCCACCATGACAATTTATTTCGACAACATCTTCTTTAGTAAAAGTTTTAGGAGCCTTCATAATCGAAATTAAAACTTCATCGACTAAATCTTCCCCATCTTTTATATAAGAGTAATTAATGGTATGACTTTTCTTATTTAAAAGATTACTTGTAGCAATTTTATCGACAATTGAGATCGCATCAGGACCACTTACTCTAATTATTGAAATAGCACCTACTCCTAAAGAAGTGGCTATTGCAGCAATTGTATCTTGCATATTACTCACCCTTTTTCTGTCCATATTATACGCTTATTTTAATTAAAAGTAAATAAAAAACAGAAGGTTATTTTTCTTCTGTCTTTGGACTTATTACCACATAGCGATGTGGTTCTTCACCAAAACTTTCAGTTTTTACATCTTTAGAATTAGCAAGCGTGCTGTGAATTATCCGACGCTCATAAGAGTTCATTGGCTCTAAGCTCGCTGCTATTTTAGTTTTAGCCACATTTTTAGCAGTATACTTGGCCAGCTTTTCTAAACGCATCTTTCTATTTTGTTTGTAATCATTAACATCAACGGCAAAACGATAGTAAACGTTATCTAAAAGTTCATTTAAATAAGCTTGCATCAAAGTTTTAATAGCATCGATAGTCCTACCATTTTTACCAATTAGAATAGCTTTAGAACTTACTATATTATAATAAGGAGCATCATCTTTGATATGAAACTCGATTTCACCATCAATATCCATAATCTTTAAAAGATTACTTAGATAATTTTTTAACTCTTTATTGATCTCTTCTTTTAAGACAACTTCTATTTCACATTTCTTGCCAAAAAGAGTCTTTTTTACTTCTTTTTCAATAATTACTATTTCTTCATCACTAGCATTTAGGGCCTCTTTGGCCTCGATAATAGCTTCCTCTTTATTCTTAGCTTGAAATGTTTCTTTTTTCATAATTAATTCTCCTTCTTATGTAAAATTATAAAATTCTGGATAATTGTAAACAATGATGAAGTTATCCAATAAATAGCTATAGCAACTGGCAAACTAAATGATAGAATACCAGTTAGAACAACCATAGTGATCATCATAATTTTATTTTGTTTATCCATTAGACTTTCTTCAGCATTATTATTGTTGTTTTTATTCCTGTTAGTTGTAAGTCTAAATGAGAAGTAAGTAGTTACAATTATAAGAATACTAATAAGGACATAATACCAGCTGCCGTGAGTCATAGCATACCATGGAGTAGTTCCCATCTGTAACTCAAAGAAACTTCCTTGGAAAATAGTTTCTTCAAAAATTGCTGGAACGCGATTAATAGCTTCTAAAAATGCAAATAGTAAAGGAATTTGAATTAAACTAAATAGACAGCCAGAAATAGGATTAATACTGTATTTTTATAAATGAGTAACATTTCTTGACTTTTTCTAGTCATTGATTCCTGATCTGTTTTACCTTCATATTTCTTTTCAATTCTATTTAATTCTGGTTGGGCTTTTTTAAGATTTTCTGATTGTAAAGCAGTTTTTCTAGTAACTGGATAAAGAATTAGACGAATAATCAAAGTAATAATGATAATTGCAAGAATTGGACTTGAAACTATTTTAGCTAACTGTAAGATTAAAAATGCTAGTGGTCTTACAAAAATTGTTGTCCATAGACCTTGGTAGTCTCCACTGATACTCATTTCACTACACTCTGGTAAAGCGTCAATGTCGACTCCATTATCAATATATAACTTTTTAGTTTCTTCATCTATTGGTTTACAAAGGATGTTTTCAGTTAATGATTGTCCTGTTACAGGATTAGTAATCGTCTCGTTATTTTCGTTCCTCAAAGGAGTAGTACAAGCTGTAAGCATCGTAACCATTACTACTAACAGTCCTATTTTTTTTAATTTATTTTTCATTTTTGGTCTCCTTTTCTTTATTAAATAATGCAATTAGATCTTTTTCTAGCTCTTGGTATGTTTTCTCTAAAGCTGCTTTTTTAATAATTATAATATAATTTCGATTATTTTGGTAGATATTTTTATTATGATCGATTATTTCTTTAGTACGGCGTTTTAATTTATTTCTAGTGACAGCATTGCCAATATTTTTAACAAAACAAATTCCAAACTTAACAACATTATCCGTATTCTTTTCACTATTTAAAATAAAGGTCTTATTAACTACTGAGTTTCTTTTTTGGATAATTCTTGTAAAATCAGCACTTTTTAAGTTTCTATTTCTTTTTTTCACAATTACTACCTCCATAATCAAAAATCCACGCTTATGACGTGGATGCTACAATATTATTTTGATAATGACTTTCTACCTTTTGCTCTTCTTCTATTTACAATTCCTTTTTTCAAAGAAGCAAAAAATCCA